>JBEVOS010000277.1:0-6976 GCA_040507435.1 Caulobacterales bacterium
GGGCGCGCATCGTCCGCGAGATCGAGATCGCGAAAATCGGTCGCGCGGTAGCGCTTATCGAGAAGGCCGGCGAATTTGTCCTCGGGGGCGTATTTCGCCATCGCGACGACGCGCTCAGCCAAGGCTTTCAAAGCCGCGTCGGAAAAATCGGTTGACGAGGCGCCGGCGCTTTTCTTTCCGATGAAGGCGCGCAGCGCGATCGAGCGGCTCTCCTCGCGTTCCACGCCTTCGAGTTCGCCAAGGCGCACGTCCGCGGAAATGCTCTCATGGACGGATACGCTCGCGTCCGACGCGTCCGCCCCCGCTTGCCGTGCGTAATGGGTCAGCGCTTCGAGCGACGTCTTCGGATCGACAGATGCGGGCATGGACCTTAAATGGCCCAGCGCCGTCCGGCGCGCAACGACCGGACATGCGCCGCGCGGTGCTGGATTTGGGAGAGAGACATGCGGTGTGAGGCTGTGACGGCGTTGGGAGAGCCCCTTCAGTCTCTTGAGCAAGCGAATCCTAAGCCGGGTCCGGGTGAGGCGGTGGTCAGAGTCTCGCGTTGCGGGGTCTGCCATTCCGACGTGCATTTGCATGATGGCTATTTCGATATGGGCGGGGGCAATAAGCTTCCTTCAGGGTCGCCGCTGCCGCTTGTGCTTGGGCATGAGATCGAAGGCGAGGTCGTCGCGCTTGGGGAAGGCGTTTTGGGGCCGCAGGTGGGGACCCGGGTTGCGGTGTTCCCCTGGATCGGTTGCGGGCAATGCACGGCCTGCAAGCGCGGGGAGCAGCATTACTGCGGCAATAACCGCCAGCTTGGCGTGCGCGTATGGGGCGGTTTCGCGGATCATGTGCTCGTGCCCGATGCGGCGGCGCTTATTCCATCAGGCAATCTTGCGCCGGGCGTGGCGGGGGTTGCGATGTGTTCGGGGCTGACAGCGTTTTCGGCGCTGAAGAAGATCAAGGCGCCTGATCCAGCTGAGCCGATCGTGCTGTTTGGCGTCGGTGGGGTCGGGTTGTCTGGGCTCGCGCTCGCCAAGGCGCTGTTCAAAAATCCGATCGTTGCGGTGGACCTCGATCCGGCGAAGCGCGCGCAGGCGATTGCGCGGGGGGCTTCCGAGGCGATTGATCCAACGGAGAAGGATGCGCTTAAGAATTTCGTGAAGCGCACCGGCGGCGCGGTGGGCGCGGTGGATTTCGTGGGCGCTCCGGCGACATTCCAGGGCGCGCAGCAAGTTGTGCGGCGGGGGGGCACGGTGGTCGTCGTCGGACTCTTCGGCGGCTCGGTAAATTTCTCGATCCCAATGCTGCCGCTTAAGACGCAAGCCCTGGTCGGTTCTTATTGCGGCTCACTCGATGAGGCGAAGGAGCTTATCGCGCTCCTGCAAACCGGAAAGGTCGATCCGCCCGTGCTGGAAGAGCGGCCACTGAGCGCAGCCAATCAGACGCTCACCGACCTGAAAGAAGGCAAGATCATGGGGCGCGTCGTCCTTACCGTCTGATTAAGACAATCCTGCCGACTAAAGGGATTGGGCGAGGGCTGCGAAAATCAGCCCGCCGCCGATCAGCAGGAATGAAATGAAGGTGAGCACCTGGCCGAACATGCGGCCAGCGTTCAGATCACTCACCATCAGGCCGCCGCCGTGAAGGATGCGCCCGATTGTCAGCGTTAGGCCGCTGGCGTGGAGAAGCCAAAGCGGCGTCGCGGGCTCCATCAGCGCGATGAGGACGATCCCGACAAGGCCGGCGGGAATATATTCTGCGGCGTTGCCGTGAGCACGGATGGCGCGAAGCAGATCGGGATTGTCGCCATGGCCAAGCGACACTTTATGCTTGCCGCGCATCATCGGGATGCGCATGGCGAGAAACAGCAGCAATAAAATATTTACGCCCGCATAGAGCGCCGCGATTTCAAGGCGGACCATGTCCTTCTCCCCACAAAGATGAAGAGAGCCTTAGCACGTTTTTTCGCGGAAAATCTGCAAATCAATACTTCGTTTTGCTTTTGGCGACGGTTCTTTCATGCCCGCGTGCCAAATTGAGCGGGTCAAACAACGACGCCCTCGAAGGCGGGTTGGTGGGTTGGGAATATAGGCCGGACGCGACTCCCCCTCGTGCAGTTCGGCACTAGAGCGGCTTCCGATTGGATCGGGAGCCGCTCATAATTTCAAGAGGAATGGCGGCGGGCGCACAACGATGCGCTCGCCGTTTCCTATTGTGCGTTAAGCGATGTAAACTTTGTGCGTGTGGGAGGGGTTCATGCGCTGCATTCTCTTAGCCGTCGCGTTGTCTGTGCTTGCTGCGTGCGCGACCAAAACCGCAGCCGAGGACGAAGATCCGTTCCATCTGCATATTTCGATCGGACGGTGGAGCGCGATGGTTTCGCAGATCGCGGATATTCACGCGATCGCGCAGCCTGATCATGTCAGCGACGACGAATTGCTTGAGGCGAGCGTGCTCTCGCGCAATCTCCGGATGACTGTTTGGCAGTATAATCTTGAGCGCGCTCAACTCTGCGCGGAGCGGAAATTGATCGAGGCGAGTTGCGGGGCGCCCTATCAGCCGGGTTGGCTGATCGAAGCGCGCGCGGCGCCGAGCTATCGCGAGCTTGCGATACGCTCTCGCGATGTGGGCGACCGCGTCATGCCATTCTGGAATGCTGTCT
The DNA here is from genome assembly GCA_040507435.1 of Caulobacterales bacterium. Classification (GTDB taxonomy): domain Bacteria; phylum Pseudomonadota; class Alphaproteobacteria; order Caulobacterales; family Aquidulcibacteraceae; genus JBEVOS01. The sequence goes on from JBEVOS010000277.1 coordinate 2,648, forward strand.
GCGCGGACGCGAAGGCGCGTGAGCCCGATCCAGAAATGCGGCAGCAGATTTGTCCGATGGAATAGCCGCCGCGAGTTCGCTACGGATGGCGCTTATATACTAAAAGAGGGAGAAATCGGTGAGCGATGAGGCTGCCCCGGACGAAGTCCTTTACGATTACGCAGACCACGTTGCGACGATCACGCTCAATGCGGCTGAGCGGATGAATACGCTGTCGGCGACAATGACCGGCCGTATCACCGAGTTGCTGGTGGCGGCGGACGCGAACCGCGACGTGCGCGCGATTATATTGACCGGGCGGGGGCGGGCTTTTTGCGCCGGTCTCGATTTGCGCTCCGCGCGCACGCGTACGGGCGGCGAAAGCGGAGGGAGCAGCAATCCCGCGACGCGGCTCGATCTGAGGAACAATCCGCCTGCGACGCTCGCCTCGATCGATACGCCTGTCATTGCCGCAGTAAACGGCGCCGCCGCCGGCTATGGCATGGACCTCGCTCTTGGTTGCGATTTTCGGATCATGGCGCGGTCGGCGAAAATTTCGACGATGTTCCTCAAGCGCGGGCTCGTGCCTGAATCTGGCTGCACGTGGCTGCTGCCGCGCTTGCTTGGATGGGAGAAAGCCGCTGAGCTTCTGATGGCTGGCCGTACGCTTGACGGCGCGGCTTGCGTCGAATGGGGGCTCGCGTCACGCGTCGTCGCGGATGACGAGTTAATGCCTACCGCGCAAGCCCTTGCTGGTGAGATCGCCAAAAATGCGCCGCTCGCCGTCCAAGCAGCAAAGCGGATGATGCGTATGGGGCTTCAAGAACCACTCCCTCAGCACATGCATCACGTGCTTATGCAATTGCGAGCGCTGATGAATACGAAGGACACGGCAGAAGGCCTCGCTGCTTTCCTCGAGAAGCGCGAACCGACTTTCACGGGCGAGTGAGGTCGGCGTCGACGTGTCGGATGCGCCCGCAGGCGTGCGTCCTTGGCGCAGAGCCTCAACGCACGCTTACGGAGCATCCCATGGTCGCGACCATCACGGTTTTTGAAGTTTCCCTCGATCGCGGCGCGGGGCTCGCGCGAGATATGATCGTGCGGTGGGCGTTCGAGGAGGTGGGCCAGCCTTACAATGTGCGGCTCGTTCCGTGGAGCGCGATGAAGGCGCCTGCGCATCGCGCGCTTCAGCCTTTCGGGCAAATCCCGACTTATGAGGAAGGCGATCTCGTTCTTTTTGAATCGGGGGCGATCGTTTTTCACATCGCCGATCGGCATCCCGGATTGTTTCCGGCCGACGAAAATGCACGTGCGCGTGCGGTTACGTGGATGTTCGCGGCAGTAAGCTCGATCGAGCCAGTGATCGTTCAAAGCGAGGTGTCGGAATATTTGGAGGGCGATAAGAGCTGGAATGCAGAACGCTTGCCGCTTGTTGAGGCGCGCATCCGCGACCGGCTGGCGGAGTTATCGCAAAGGCTTGGAGATGAGGGCTGGCTCGATGGCGATTTTAGCGCAGCCGATCTCTTGATGGTGCAAGTTCTGCGCAGGCTGGAGGGGCAGGAGCTTCTAACGTCGTTTCCGAATCTTGCCGCGTATGTCGAGCGCGGCAAAGCGCGGCCGGCTTTCAAGCGCGCGTTTGCGGCGCAGCTTGCTGTTTTCAACGCGTCGAAAAGCTAGCGATCGGCTTTCAGCCGCCACACGCCGGTGCGTTTCACTTCGGAATCTTCCAGCGTGCGGGGCGTCGGGATCACATATTCCGCAAGCTTTTCGAGTTTGTCTTTCGGCAAATAGGTGCGGCCTGGGTCGCCGATCAGAATGGTTTTGCCTTGGGCGCTCAGTTCATGGAGCCAAGCAAGCAAGGGCGTTGCGATATCACGGTCGTAAAAGAGATCGCCGACGAGAATAAGATCGCAGCCCGTTGGCTTGCCGATCGGATCTTGATCGCTGGTGGAAACCGAGACGTCATTTAGCGCGGCGTTCATCAGCGCCGCTGGTGCGCAGAACGGATCAATGTCGATCGCGATTGCTTTCTGCGCTCCGGCTTTCATTGCTGCGATGGATACAAGCCCCGAGCCGGATGCGACATCCATCACGTTTTTGCCGCGCACAATTTCCGGGTGATCGAGAATATGGCGCGCTAAGGCTTGGCCGCCAGCCCAAGCAAACGCCCAGAAAGGCGGCGGAAGTCCGATGCGGCCGAGTTCTTCCTCAGTCATTTCCCACAGCGCGACGGCGTCGTCAGCAAGATGAAGTCGAAGCTCCGGCACGTGGGAGGGCGCGCTGATGCGTGTGTTCTCGCGAATAAACTCTGGAATGTCAGCAATCATCAGTCGGGTGTTTTCGTATCCATCACGCGCCACAAATGCCATGCTGCGGCGGAGCGAAACGGCGCCCAGCGTTCGCCGAATGCGGCCAATTCTTTCGGCGTGAAGCTGCGCGCGAACATTTTCTCCGCGCCTTTGCGCACGCCGAGATCGTCTATCGGCAGGACATCCGGGCGGCAGAGCGTGAAAATAAGATACATCTCAACTGTCCAGCGCCCAACACCGCGCACCGCGACAAGGCGCTCGATAATCTCGTTGTCGGAGAGGTGCTCGATCTCGCCCATCGCCGGAACGAGGCCGGATTGGCGTTTCGCGGCGAGGTCTTTCAGCGCGGCTATCTTTTGGCGCGAGAGCCCGGCGCCGCGCAGCTTTTCTTCTTGCGCGCGGATGATTTGCAGCGGCGTTGGATGGGGATGGCGAGGGAAGAGCGCAATGACGCGGTTGTAGATCGTTTGCGCCGCTTTGCCCGAAAGTTGTTGAAAAATGATCGCGCGAAAGAGCGCTTCGTACGGGCCTGTCGGATCATCGCGCTGCGTCGGGAACGGCTGATGGCCGCGCACAACTTTTGCCATGCCGTCGCAGGCTTTGATCAAATGCGCCTCGGGTGCGGCGAGCTTTGCGCGCGCCATATCGAACTCCTTAATGCGCAAAGACCCCGGTTGTGAAGCTTAAGTCAATCGGTTGTCCGCGCCGCAGGGGGCTGTATTGTTGTGCAAAAGGGAGAACAATGCATGACGCTTTTCGATCTGACGGGCAAAGTCGCGGTCATTACTGGCGCGACAAAGGGCATCGGCCTCGGCATCGCGAAGCAGATGGCCGCGCATGGCGCGAAGCTTGTTATCTCCGCGCGAGAGGCCGCGCTGTGCGAGAGCGTCGCGGCTGAACTCAATGATACCTATGGCGGAGGCAAAGTCATCGCGAAGGGCCAAGCCTGCGATTTGATGAAGCTTGAGGATATCGCGCGCTTGCAAGAATTCTCGCGCGGAGCGTTTGGCGGCGTCGATATTGTGGTGGCGAACGCTTCGATGCTTTCTACCTATCACGGCCCTTCGGAGGGTATTCCGCCTGAACTCTTCGACACGATGCTTTCAACGAACGTGCATCATAATTTCCGGCTTTGCTCCGGCTTTCGCGGCGATCTCGCGAAGCGCGGCGGCGGCGCGATGATCCTGATCGGCTCGCTCGCAGGGCATTCGGCTTCACCGAATTTGCTTGCTTATGCTGTTTCAAAGGCAGGCGTCTCGCATGTTGCGCGATGCCTGGCGGATGAGATGGCCGCCGATAATATTCGCGTCAATTGCGTCGCGCCGGGCTTGATCCGCAGTTTTTCCTCTCAGCGTTTGATGGAAAACGAGAAAGCGTTGGCGCGCGTTTCGGCTGGCATACCGCTCAAGCGCCCGGGCGAAGCGGAAGAAGTTGCGGGCGCGGTGATTTTTCTCGCTTCCGCTGCGGGCGCGTATGTGACGGGTGAGACAATTCTCGTCGATGGCGGACGCGCGAACCTTTCGCCGCCACAGGTTTAGCGATCGAGCAGCGGCCGCAACGTGCGCGCGAGCGGTTCAAGCATAAATATGACGACGACCGCCACGCCCACCCACGCATTCTGCTTGAATGCGGCAAGTGCGGTTTCCGGTTTTGCTGGATCAATATGCTGAAGCAATGGCCAGACGAGGAGCGCGCCGATCGCGCCGAGGCCGATCATGCTCGGCCAATCGGCGCCGGCGATGCTCGCGGCGAGACCCCATAGGAAAAGCGCGACAAGATAAAAACCTGTCGTGATTGGGCGCCATTTATCGCCGAAGAGTCGCGCAGTGGAGCGCACGCCGATCAGCGCGTCGTCTTCGCGATCTTGCAATGCGTAGATCGTGTCGTAGCCGATCACCCAGAAGATGCAGCCCGCATAAAGCGCGTACATCTCGTTTGGTATTTGGCCGGGAATAGACACCGCCAGCGCGCCGACAAGCGCGCCCCAGGAGAAGACGAAACCTAGCCATGCTTGCGGCCACCATGTGATGCGCTTCATGAA
>JBEVOS010000285.1:0-5893 GCA_040507435.1 Caulobacterales bacterium
ACGGTTGAATTCTACAAGATCGCAGCCAATCCCGCCGGTCACGAGACATGGCAATCGATTGCGCTCATGTTCGAGCTGATGCTGGGCTTTCTAACATGCACAGCAAGCGTACTGGCATTTGCAAAACTGCAGGAGCTCGTAACTACGCGGCCGATGGTTTTCCCAGGCCAGCAGATCGTGAACCTCGTGATCTTCCTAAGCGCAGTCGGCTGCGCGATTGCGCTGGTTCTCAATCCAGAGATGACGTGGCTGTTTCCGATATTCGTCGCTCTATCGCTGATCTTCGGCATCGCGCTTGTCGCGCCGATCGGCGGCGCCGACATGCCGACAGTCATTGCGCTCCTAAATTCCTATGCTGGCCTCGCAGCGAGCGCGATGGGTTTTGCGCTCGACAACAAGCTGCTGATCGTGACCGGCGCGCTCGACGGCGCATCTGGCTTCATTCTCGCAATGATCATGTGCAAGGCGATGAACCGTTCTTTCACAAACGTCCTCTTCGGCGGATTTGGCCAAGTGCAAGCCAGCTCAGGGAAAATAGAAGAACGCCCCGTGCACTCCGCATCACCGGAAGAAGCGGCGAGCATCCTCACGTCCGCCTCGGCCGTTGTGATCGTTCCTGGCTACGGAATGGCCGTTTCTCAGGCGCAGCATAAAGTGAGTGAGCTATATCAGCAGCTCACCAAGCGCGGCATCGACGTAAAGTTCGCCATCCATCCAGTTGCTGGACGCATGCCTGGGCACATGAACGTCCTACTTGCCGAAGCCAACATTCCTTACGATCGGCTCGTTGAGATGGAAGACATCAACACCGACATGCCTCAAACGGACGTTGCGCTCGTGATTGGCGCCAATGATGTCGTCAATCCTGGGGCGCGTGATGATCCGAAAAGCCCCATTGCCGGCATGCCGATCATTGAAGCCGATAAAGCGCGCACGGTCATGGTGATCAAACGCAGCATGAGCACCGGCTTCGCGGGCATCGAGAACGAGCTTTATTTCTTGCCGAAAACGCAAATGCTGTTTGGCGATGCAAAGAGCTTCATCTCGCAAATCGTCAAAGAAATTGCTGCGGAATAGAAAGAGCCGCCGCCTGTTGGAACAAGCGGCGGCTCTACAATCTGTGCGATATCGCTACGCCGCCGCTTTCGCGCGCCGCTCACCGCCAACGATGTTTGCCGCGAACAGATCCTGTATTTCCTTCTCGGAATATCCGAGAGATTCCAGGATTTCTTCCGTGTGCTCGCCCAAACGCGGCGGCGGTCCGGGATTCTCGAGATTGAGGCTCAAATCGTCAAAGCCAAAATAGGCGCCAGGCTGCTCGATGAGACCGAAATCGCGGTGCTCATACCCCACCACAACTTTCGTTCTCTTATTGCTTTCATCGTCGAAAATAACATTCCGATAATCGTCGATGAGAACCTCGGCGGCAGGAATCCCCGCCTTCGTAAGCAAGCCAATAATGTCGGTATTGGTTAGCGAGCGAGCTTTCTGTTCGACGCCGCCAACGCTCGCGGCTCCAAAAGCACTATAAAGTTGCTCTTCATTCTTCGCCGAAACGGCAATCCAACCATTCGCCGATTGGTAAATGCGTTCGCGCGCACTCATCCCCGTTTGGGCGCTATCAAGACGGCCCTTATGTCCATATTCGCCGTTACTTTTCACAAGTGTGATGAATTGCGTCAGCGAGGCCGCGCCAAGAAGAGACGCTGCGCCGGATGTCGCTTTACCCGTCGTCCTGGCTTCGTACATGGCCAGAAGACTCGCGACCAATGATGTGAACGCGCAGAGAATATCCATACATCCCGCACGCATGAACACGGGCGGATTGCCTTCACCGGCGTTCTCGACTTCCCAGCCGCCGAGCGCCTCGAAGACCGGGTCATAACCAGGCCAATCGCCGCGCTCGCCTTGCTGACCATAGGCGCTCGAATAACTAAAAATGATATTCGGATTGAGCTTGCGAAGCCCCGCTTCATCAATCCCGATCTTGCGTGCGGCGCGCATACGCATGTTGTGATGGGCCAAATCCGCTCGCTTCGCGAGCCGAGCCAAAATGTCCTGGCCTTGCGGTTTGCTCAAATCAACCGCGATTGAGCGCTTGTTTCTATTCGCCGCTTGAAAATAGCGAACCATAAACCGCTGCCGGTCGCCGGTCAGAGGCTCGATTTTAATAACGTCCGCGCCGAGGTCTCCTAGGATTTGGGGCGCCAATGGCCCAGCGACAAAGGCGCCAAAATCAATGACGTTGAATCCTTTCAACGGCATCTGGCCTTTCTCTATCGTTTTCGATGGCCACGCACGCTCTTGTCTTTCACGCCATCCGGCCCCCTGCGCGTTGTTCAGCGGCGGCGCCGCGCTGCGCACAGCGACGGGATCAGACAGATGATAAGGCGCCCCTGCCTGAAGCGTCTCGCCCCAGACATCATCCTTGACCCGGACAACGTAGCTGTTCGCTTGCGCCTCCGGGTGCTTCAACAATTCACCAAGTTCTAGCGTCGCCTCGACCGCTGTATCGAGCGCACGCAATGCAGCGAGCCAATCGTCGCTTGGGCGCCGCGCATAAGCCTCCCGGCGCCGGTCCATGTCGTCGACATCGCTATAGCCAAGCTCGCCCAGCACTTCCCACATGAGCGGCATCGCTGCGTAATCAAGCTTTCCTGTCGGATCGATGATTTGCAGCCATTTGCCGTCTTTGCATTGATAAAGGGTGGGATGCAGGCGGCCGACACTCGGCTTTATGAAAAGCTCCGGAGGCGCGCCCCGTTCAATGCGGCTCCAGCAGAGCGACATCGGCCCGAACATCCCCTGCAGCAGACTGGTATGAGCGCCGCCGCCAAGGCCCGTGTCATGCCGTACGATCAGTCGCGTAAGGATCGCCGCAAGCGCAAGCTGCGACGCGCCCATTTCGCCCATCTCATAACGATAGACGATAGGCCCGTCGCGATACCCATCTTGCTCCGATAGGACGCCGCTCGCCGCTTGCACAAGAAGCTCAATCGCGAGCGCATCTTCGTTAGCGTGCCCAATCGGATAGCCTAGAATTGCACAAGAGATCAGCCGCGGAAAGCGCTTCGCGAGCGAGTCCTCGTCAAGCTGCATCGCGCGCGCGGCTGAAGTCGGAAACGGATGAAGCAACACATCTGCATCCGCCAAAAGCGCTTCAAGACGATCACGTCCGCCTTGCGTGTGAACATCGAGTTCGAGGCTTCTCTTGCTACGGTTCGTCGACGCAAACGCCGCGGTTCCGCGCGAAGGATCGCCGCCGGGCGGCTCGATCTTCAGAACATCTGCGCCGCACTCCGCGAGCACGACTCCCGCGATTGAGCCCGCCAAACCCTGCGTAAGCTCGACAACCCGGACACCTTCCAACATTCGCGCTCCCCACTTCCTCGCCGCAGACTGCTTCCGTTATTGTTGTTACCGGCCGCTAGCGCAAATTCCGCAACGGTCGACACGCCTGCCCGATGTGGCGTCGCTCCATGTGGGGGCCTGATGCCTCATCGCGCTTGACGATACTTAACCAGTCAGTCAAACTTACCGCAATAGACTGACCGGTTCGTCAATATGGCGTCCGGCGCATGGGGGGATATATGAATCGTACGTCATTGATGATTTTTGGCGCGCTTGGGCTAGCGGCCCTGGGCGGTTATGCTGCGCCAGCGTTAGCGCAGGAAGAAATTGCATCCGAAAACGCGGTTCTCGATGACGTCGTTGTCACCGCGCGTAGAACGGAAGAAAATCTTCAAGAAGTGCCCGCGGCGGTCACTGCACTATCCGCGGAAACAATTCGCGAGCAGAACATCGTTGAGCCGCAGCAGCTCACAGGACGAATTCCGTCCTTGTTCGTCGGCAACAGCACAACCAATCGTACATCCGCCAGCTACAATATTCGCGGCCTTGGCGCTGGCTTCGGCGGCGCTGACCCCTCTGTGGTCGCTTATGTTGCGGAAGTTCCAACGCCTGCAGCCGGCCCCGGCGCGTTTTATGATCTTCAAAACGTACAAGTTTTGAAAGGTCCGCAAGGCACGCTGTTTGGACGCAACTCGATAGGTGGGGCGATTCTATTTGAGCCTCGCCGGCCAAGCTCCGAATTTAGCGGCTCAGTAGACGCAACTGTCGGCGACTATGGCCTTCGTCGATTCGAAGGCGGGGTTGATCTACCTATCGTGTCTGACGTGCTTATGACGCGCGTGGCGTTCGATGTCTATGACAGGGACGGTTTTACGCGCGAAGTCAGCACCGGCGCCGATTTGGATGATCGTCACTACAAATCCGGCCGCTTTAGCATTCTTTTCCGTCCGACGGATAATCTCGAAAACTACACCATCGTAGAGTACAGTGAAAGCGACAACAACGGCGGCGGTTTGGTTTTGAGTTCAGCAAAACCTACTGCGTTTGGCGGTTCACTGGCCACTTATCTGCAAACTCAGAATAATCGCGGCATCCGATATACGGATCACTCGCTCGCGTTGCACTATGATGAAACGGAAACACGAGCCTTCACCAATTCAACGACATACAATTTTAGCGACGACTACTTGGTGAAGATGATCCTAGGCTATCGTGCCTACCGCCAACACAACACCAACGACGTGGATGGCACGCCATTCGCGATTGTCGATTACGTTTTAAGCCCTAGCGGTTATGCGACGGGTACAAATGGTATGCCGTCAAGCGAACAATATTCCGGAGAATTGCAGCTGCAGGGCTCGTCTTTCGGAAATCGCTTCGACTGGATTGTCGGCGTTTACAGCGATTACATTGAGCCATGGCCTGACAATTCGTTCGATGCAATTCGTCAATTTCTTGCACCCACCCCGGCAATTACCGTGAGTCACAAGGAAGCACGGAGCCAAGCGGCGTTTTTGTCCGGCACGCTTGATTTGAGCGATTGGCTGCAAGGTGTGAGCTTAACGGCAGGCGCACGCTATACTTATGACGAGCGAACGTTGGACAGCGCTCAATTTAACTCCCCGACCCTCATTCCGGGCGCCGGCTTCGGAGACTGCCCTTCGCCATCAGCTGGCGTGAACTGCTCGCACTTCAATCTTGATTTCGAAGCGACGACCTGGAACCTTGGCGTGAACTGGCAGGTTACGCCGGATTCTCTGCTCTACGTCGCGACGCGGCGTGGTTATCGCGGCGGCGCCTTTAACGTCAACGCCCCCTTGGAAAGTCAAAAAACATTCCGCCCGGAATTCGTCACCGACTACGAACTTGGCGTTAAAACGGATATCGATATCGATGATGCAGCGTTGCGTTTGAATGTGGCGATGTTCCAAACGAATTATGAGGACATCCAGTACAGCCAAACATTCAACGGACCGCCCGGCCCAGCAACGTACACTGTTATCCGCAATGGCCCACGAGCTACCATTAAAGGTATCGAGTTGGAAAGCACGCTGGCCCTCAGCTCTGGCCTTACACTTTCTGGCTTCTTCAGCCATGTCCAAGGCGTTTACGACGAACTGATAATTAGCAGCACCGTAGATCGCTCGGGCTCCAAATTTACTGGTCCCGAAAATCGAGCATCGGTGACGGCAAGCTATGATCACTCCATCGGTGCTCTAGGCGATCTACAATTTTCCGGCACTTACATTTGGACCGACGATCAAACCTATAATGGTCCGACAAGCTCCGGTACCGATCCGACGGCGTTCCAAGACGCCTACGGCGTTTTGAATCTGCGCGCCGAATGGAATAATTTCCTCGGTTCACCGGTGGAGCTATCAGCGTTCATGAACAACGCGACAGACGAGGAATACAAAACTTATTACATCAACTTCTACGATGCGGCCGGCTTCTCTTCCGCTATGTGGAGCGAACCGCGCATGGTCGGTGTTGGTCTACGCTATGAGTTTGGCTCCTAAGCGATAATAACGACAATATCCCT
>JBEVOS010000004.1:0-4238 GCA_040507435.1 Caulobacterales bacterium
ATGTCACCATCGCGGCGTCACCATTCGCCGTCGCGCAAGGCGGGCGCGCGCCACACGAGGGCGACAAGAATGAGCGCGATCGCGGACACGCAAATCAGCGCGACGCCCACTTCCGTGATCAACGCCGCGAACCGCCAGTCAGGCGACGCCGCGCCGATCGCGCATGCGATGAAACCGAATACAAAGCAGACTCGGAGGAGCCAAGCGGGCGCAGCGCGCTGCGCGGCCTCTGCGCCATAGATCAGCATGTGCAGAATAAGCGACAATGAAAGAAGCGCGCCGCCGGCAAGTCCACCGCCCGGCGCATTACTCGCAATCGCCGCGACCGCCAGCAACGCGACGACAGGGATCAGCATTTTCGACGCGCTGCGCAGCGCAACGGGATCGGCGTGTTTCATCGCTCGCCCCCCTCATCGAATTGATCGTGAAACGCGCCACGCTCACCAAAGGCCAATAACGCGAACGCGCCTATGCCCGCCGCAAACAGGAGCGCGCCGATCCATAAGCCGATCGCGTCAGGCGATTGCGGCGCGTGCATCGCTGGCGGCAAAGCGAGTAGATCGCGTGCAAACCACGCCGCCGCGCCAATGACAGCGCACGCCGCAAGCGGTGTTGCGATGGCGCGCGGTGCGCGGCGCGCTTTTGCAGCGCGCGATGTGAGCAGCGTGACCCCGAGCAGCAGAATTGGCGCCGCTCCCGCGCCGATCGCGGCGAATGCAAGCGCCGCATAGGGCGCGCGTAATGCGAGCGCTGCAATCGCCGCACTTGCCCCGATTGCAGCGGCGTACATTCCGGCGGCGAACAAAGTGCGCGTCGCGGCGGCCGCCCATGCGGCCGCCAGAACGCCCACCATGCAAACGAGCGCGACAATGTCAGGCGCGATCTTCAGTGCGGCGTCGATCATGGCGCGCGATCCGTTCCACTACGCGGACCGGGGCGCGGCGTCGTGAACGCGCCCGACAACGGCGCAAGCCCGCCGGCGTGCGCGGCGCCCGCCGCAAGATGCGCAATCACAGGCCCCGCAGCGCCGATAATAAGAACCAGTACGAATAGATGCACTGCAATGCGCCAATCGAACACGGCGATTGCAACGCCTGTCAGCGTCAACGCTGCGCCAACGCCGGCGATCACTGAGAACGCATGCGTGCGCGTGAAGAGATCGGGAAAGCGCAACAATCCAATCACGCCGAGGAACACAAAAACAATCCCGGCGCAGCCGATCACGGCGCCAAGCGCAACATGCACGATCTCAAAAATCGTCAAGCTCATGCGTCGCGCTCCTCGAGCGGTGTGAGGCGTGTGAGCGGCGGCTGTAGGGAGCGATGGCGGAAAAATTTCAGCACCGCGATTGCCAGCGCCAAATCCGCGACGATCAACGCGGCGGCTGCGAATATCCAGTCCGTCACGCCGATGGATGCGCCAATCGCCGCGCCTGCGAGTGCGAGAATGAAAATCAAGGCGTGGACCGCAAGCGCGCGATCATAAAGGGTCGGCCCGCCAATCAAACGCGGCAAAGTCAGCGCCGCTGCGATCAGCAGAAGCGCTGCGATGGCGAGACCGGCGATCATGCGCGCGCTCCATCCACAGCTGCGATGACAGTGCTTTCCAGATCACCGAGATCGGAGGCGTCGACCGATTCTTCCTCGATCACGTGCGCAAGCAAGCCTTGGCTATCGATATCAACGACGACGATGCCGGGCGCTGCGTTGATAAAATTCGCAAAGGTTGCGCGCGCATCTTCACTTTGCTGACGCATCCTGATGCGCAAAAGCGCTGGCCGCAGCGTTACATCCGCTGCGATCGCTCTGCGCGCAACCGCGCCAGCGCCGCGGATGTTCGTCATCAATTGCCGCATGATCATCGGAGCCAAACGCGCCCAACGCCAATGCGGCGCGCTTTCAGAATCAACGCCGCCAAACCGCGCTGTCCACAACAAAGCCGCAAGCACAGCGCCCGCGCACAAGACGAGCGCAGGAACGCTGACGCTGGTTGCGAACATAGTTATCCACAGAGCGGCAAGACCCGCGATTAATGCGGCGGCGTGCGCCATGAGGCTCCCCCGTCTTTTCAACTCAGCGCGCGAACGCGCTGCGTGCATGAATGGCGCTTGCGGGCAGGCGTGCGTCTTACCGCCCGGCGACGGGATTCGCCAGCAAAGAGCGTGTTAAAGTTCTTGTAAATTTAGCCGCCGCGGCGGAACAGCAATTGTGCATTACGGCGCGAGATCGCGGCGTCCGCGTCAAGTTCAAGCGGCGCTTCTTCGATGCGCTGCGCATCGGCGGTGAACGACCAATTCCAATAACGTAAAACGGTTTGCGCTTTCGCCGTCGCCAAAGTGTCAAACACGAACATCATGCGGCCAAGCGGGTTATCCGTATGATCCGCATCGCCCGCCGGGCGCTGCAACGCGCGCCAGAGATTGAGCGTCGGCGCGCGTTTGAGGCCAACTGATTTCGCGAACACTGCAATCGCTTCGCCGCCTGGATCGGAGAATATCTGCGCCGCGGTGGCCGGCTTGACGCCGCCCATGTAGGCGATCTCATTGATCATATTCGGATCGAGGCCCTGCTCGCCGGCGGCAGCGATCGCAGCCTCGAGCGAACCATATCGATTTTGCTGCGCCGCATTGCGGTTACGCTGGCGCCGCTCGATCACCTGCAGCGCCTTGCGTGCGTCTGGATCGCGCCAGCCCTCTTTCGCGGCCAATGCGAAGGTCTCGCCGAGTTCCTTAATCAGCACTGAGCGATCCACGGCAAATCGCCGAAGTAATTGAACGCGCGCGTTAAAATCCGCCCACCAGAACATGGTCAGCCCCTCGCCCGGACGAAGCTCCGGGCGCTGAGCGAGCGGCCCGATCAGCTGCGCGGCGGCGCGGGAGCGCCCAACAGCGAACTCGACGCCCTGCGCCGACAGGCGCGAGAACTTATTCTTGAGGACGGATTCGATGACGATCGGATCCGCGGTCTGGATCAGCATGTCCGTCACCGCTTCGGTCAAACCGCGCCGCTCGGCGATGATCTGCCAATGCGCGGACGTCCCAGCGCGCACAGCCGCGATCAGGTCCGAATCGTCGAACCCTGCGCCTTTTTCGAGAAGCGCTCCGGCGACCTGGATTTCGTCTTTCGATAGATAGCGCAGCAGCGCCTTGGGCGCGTCCGCGAGGCGCGCCAGCCCTTCGGCGCATTTGCGGCGCAGCTCAACATTCGACACCCGCAACAAACCAAGCAGCAGATCGGCCGCAAGCTGGCGCTCGTAGAGTGGAATCCGGCTTTCCGGCCAGGTGACGACCTCAATCAGGCGGCTCACCACAGCGTTCCGGGCTTCGGCGCGGGCGGCGTCCGTAAGCTCAAGCGGCTGAGCCGACTCATGAGGGTGCGGCACTGGCGGCATGGGGGGACGTGAGCACGGGCTGCGTTAATCTTGCGTCAATGCCCGTGGCGGCTCTAATCCGCGTCGCGAAGCAGCGGTGCGGAGGCGAACGGTGACGAGACGGATTAGCGACCGCTCCGAGCTGTGGATATATTACCTGACGATCGCGCTCTATTTCTTCGCGTTCGGGTTGCAATTCATCATCTATCCGGCGCTGGTGACGTTCGTTCTGCGCGCGCCGCCCGGCCAGGTGGGCCTCGCGCAGACTGCCCTTTCGTCGCCGATGTTCGCGCTGCTGTTGATCGGGGGGCTCCTTGCGGAGCGAACCCGCAATGGCCGGACGATGGCTTGGCTGTACGGCGCTATGGCGCTCGCGACGGCGGCGCTGACGTACGCGGTGGCGGCGCACGCGCTGACCTACCCGCTTTTGCTGGTTTACGCGGTCACTGTCGGGTCTTGTGCGGCGCTCGTCGGCCCAGCGCGCGACGCCGCGCTTAACGGCGTTTTGGACCGCGTGCGGTTTGCGCCGTCCATCGCGACGGCGGCCGCCGTCACGACCTCGGTGCAGATCGGCGCGCAGATCGCCGGCATCATCACGGCGCGTTCCGCAGGAGCGGATCCTGCGCCCTATCTCGCCGCACAGGCGGCGGCGCTGATCGCGGCGGCGGCGGTTTCGCTTTTCCTGCGCGCGCCAAAACCGGCCAAGCGCGGCGGAACGCTCAAAACAGCGCTCGCGGATCTCAAGGAAGGCCTGAATTACGCGTTCAAGAATCCTGTCATGGGGCCAATGCTGATCTCGTCGCTTTATTCCGGCGTGTTCGTGATCGGATCATTTCAAGTGCTGCTGCCGCTCATTGTTCGCGAAGAAT
>JBEVOS010000022.1:0-3810 GCA_040507435.1 Caulobacterales bacterium
CCTTGCCGGAGCAAATCACGACACGTCGGATTTGATCGTCCGGCTTCACCTTCAGCGTGGTGAGGCCGTTGTTCATCTCGCCGTCATCCCACAACAAGCGGTGGAAGCTGGCGCCAGGGCCCATATCCGCCAGTGTCGAGATGCAGCGCTTATGGCGCAGCAGGGATTTCGGCGTGAACACGATGAGCGGCTTGCGGAAATCGCGGCGAATTTGACGGCGCAGCGCGTGGAAATAATTCGCCGGCGTCGAGCAATTCACGACCTGAAGGTTATCTTCGGCGCAGGCCTGCAAGAAGCGCTCGATACGCGCGGAGCTATGCTCCGGCCCCTGCCCTTCATAGCCATGCGGCAAGAGCATTACGAGGCCGGACATGCGCAGCCATTTGCGCTCACCCGATGAGATGAACTGATCGATCACGACCTGCGCGCCGTTCACAAAGTCGCCGAACTGGGCCTCCCAGATCGTCAGCGTGTTCGGATCGGCGAGCGAGTAGCCATATTCGAAGCCAAGCACCGCTTCTTCGGAGAGCAGCGAGTCGATCACCTCGTAATGACCCTGACCGTCGCGGACGTTGTTGAGCGGCGTGTAACGCTTCTCCGTCGATTGATCGACCAGATGCGAGTGACGCTGCACGAAGGTGCCGCGGCACGAATCCTGGCCAGACAAGCGAATGTCGATGCCTTCATCGAGCAGCGTGCCGAAAGCGAGATGTTCGGCGAGGCCCCAATCAATGCCGGTTCCTGACTCAACCGCTTTGCGGCGCGTTTCGACCACGCGCGCGACGGTTTTGTGGACGTCGATGCTGGCGGGAATTTCGGTGATCTTACGGCCGACTTCGCGAAGCTTATCGACGCCGACGGCCGTTTGGCCTTTGCGGTCATCGTCTTCGGCGACCTTGAGGCCCGCCCAAGCGCCGTCCAGCCAGTCAGCTTTGTTCGGGCGATAAGCCTTGCCGGCGTCAAACTCGGAATCGAGGAATTGTTCGAACTGGCGCTGCCAGGCTTCGAAATCACTTTTGCTGACGATGCCTTCGATCGCGAGACGATCGGCGTAGATCGTCATCGTCGTCGGCTGATCCTTGACGCGCTTATACATAAGCGGCTGCGTCATTGTCGGATCATCGCCCTCGTTATGCCCGTAACGGCGATAGCAGAACATATCGATCACGACGTCCTTGCCGAACATCTGGCGATATTCGGTCGCGACCTTCGCGGCGAACACGACCGCCTCTGGATCGTCGCCGTTCACGTGGAAGATCGGCGCCTGCACCATCAACGCGACATCGCTCGGGTATGGCGAAGAGCGCGAGTAGCGCGGCGCTGTCGTGAAGCCGATCTGATTGTTGATGATGAAGTGGATCGTGCCGCCCGTTTTGTAGCCGCGTAGGCCTGACAGCGCGAAACATTCTGCAACGACGCCCTGCCCCGCGAACGCCGCGTCGCCGTGAATGAGCAGCGGCATCACACGCGCGCGCACTTTGGTGAGGTCGACTTGCTGAGTCCACCAGCCATCCGTCGTCGCCTGCTTCGCGCGCGCCTTGCCGAGCACGACAGGGTTGACGATCTCAAGGTGCGATGGGTTTGCCGTCAGCGAGAGGTGCACGCGGTTATTGTCGAACTCGCGATCACTCGATGCGCCAAGGTGATATTTCACATCGCCGGAGCCGAGCACGTCGTCCGGCGTGGATGAGCCGCCCTGGAACTCATGGAAGATGATCTGGTACGGCTTGCCCATCACAGCGGCGAGCACGTTCAGGCGGCCGCGATGCGCCATGCCGAGAATGATTTCCTCAACACCGAGCGCGCCGCCGCGTTTGATGATCTGCTCAAGCGCGGGCAGCATGGCTTCGCCGCCATCGAGGCCGAAGCGCTTCGTGCCTGGATGGCGCTTGTGGACGAAGCGCTCGAACACTTCGCCTTCGATCAGCTTTTTGAGGATCGCGCGCTTGCCTTCGGCGGTGAACGCGATCTGCTTATCCGGGCCTTCGATGCGTTCTTGCAGCCATGCTTTCTCCTGCGGATCGGAGATGTGCATGAATTCGATGCCGAAGGTGCTGCAATAGGTGCGGTTTAGGATCGCGAGCATCTCATTGACGGTCGCGTTCTCGAGGCCGAGCACGCCGTCGATGAAGATCGGGCGATCCATGTCCTGCTTG
Source organism: Caulobacterales bacterium (assembly GCA_040507435.1). Lineage (GTDB taxonomy): Bacteria > Pseudomonadota > Alphaproteobacteria > Caulobacterales > Aquidulcibacteraceae > JBEVOS01. Next base: position 2,157 of record JBEVOS010000022.1, read on the forward strand.
CCGAAGCCGTAGTTCGCCGGATCGAGCTCCGCGGGGAATTGCGGCTGCTCGATGCCAAGCGGATCGAGGTTGGCCGCGAGGTGCCCACGGGTTCTGTAAGCGCGGATCATCATCAGCGCGCGGACGCTGTCACGGGCGGCCGATTGCACATCCACGATCGAGGCTTGCGGGAGACGCTCGCGCGTCTTTTTTTCCATTTTGGCTTCGACGGCGCCCCAATTGCCGTCCATCAGCGCGGTCAGCTCTGTGGATTTCGGGGCTGCGACCTCCGGGCGGTACCAGGACGGCCCTTCGACGGCGTGGCGCACGTCGTCGGGATTATCCTGCACCTGCTGGAAAAAAGCGCGCCAGGACGGATCGACCGAGGCCGGGTCCGCCAAGAATTTGGCGTGCATTTGTTCAACAAAAACAGCGTTTCCGCCGTAAAGGAAGCTCGTCTCAAGAAGCGCTGCGTTGGGCAGGCTACGGCCGTCGTCCGCCATGGGGATAGGGATCCTTCGGATCAGTGTTTGGGGGGACGCGTCAGATATAGGGGCGCGCCCGCACGCGCGAAACTTACTATTTCGCGTCGCGCATGTGGGGAAGGGGCTGTTTGCGCATCATTGTCATGCGTTGCAGGGCGCCTCGTGGAGAGGCAGCCTACCTAGACCTGCCCGCTTGCCCGAATTGCACGCGCCAAAGGCTCCACGTCTTCAGCCGACGTTCGCCAGATGGCGCCCAGGTCCACACCGAAATAGCCGTGTACGATCCTGTTGCGCATTCCGCGTATCAGCGGGCAAGCCGCTCGGAGCGAAAACCGAAGGAGGGGCCTACCCCCGCAGCACTTCCGCCATTGTGCGGCCGAGTGCGGCGGGGTGCGGCGCGATCGTGATGCCGGCGGATTCCATCGCCGCGATCTTGCTTTCCGCGTCGCCCTTGCCGCCCGAGATGATCGCGCCGGCATGGCCCATGCGGCGGCCCGGAGGCGCCGTGCGGCCCGCGATGAAGCCGACCATCGGCTTTTTGCGGCCCTTCTTGGCTTCGTCCTTGAGGAATTGAGCGGCGTCTTCTTCGGCGGAGCCGCCGATTTCGCCGATCATGATGATCGCGTGCGTTTCCGGGTCCGCCAGGAAGAGTTCGAGCATAGCGATGAATTCAGTGCCCTTCACAGGGTCGCCGCCGATGCCGACCGCCGTCGATTGGCCGAAGCCTTCGTTGGAGGTTTGGAACACGGCTTCATAGGTCAGCGTGCCGGAGCGCGAGAGCACGCCGATATTGCCCTTTTTGAAGATGTTGCCCGGCATGATGCCGATCTTGCACTCGTTTGGCGTCAAGACGCCCGGGCAGTTGGGGCCGATCAGGCGCGATTTCGACTTATCGAGCTTGGCCTTCACGCGGACCATATCGAGAACCGGGATGCCCTCGGTGATGCAGACGATGAGTTCGATCCCAGCGTCGATCGCTTCTTCGAGAGCGGCGGCGGCGCCTGCCGGCGGCACGTAAACGGCGCTCGCCGTCGCGCCGGTCTTTTCCTTCGCCTCGAGCACCGAGCCGAACACTGGCAGGCCCAAATGCGTCGTGCCCGCCTTCTGGGGATTCACGCCGCCCGTCATCTTGGTGCCGTAGGCGATCGCCGCCTCTGAGTGGAACGTCCCGTTCTTGCCGGTGAAGCCCT
>JBEVOS010000023.1:0-3849 GCA_040507435.1 Caulobacterales bacterium
ATGCGACGCCGCGCGCGTCTGCGACAGGCGCGGTGGCGCTCGCGGTCTATCCGGCCTTGATCGGCGTCTACGGCTTGGCCCGCGCCTTTCCCGGAGAGTCTTCGCTCTTTTTCGGCGGCGTCGCGATGATGGCGATCGGCGCGGCGTTCGCGTGCGCCGAGGACGATCTGCGCCGCGCCATGACTTATTCGCTGCTGACGCAGATCGGCATTGCGATTGCAGCCATCGGGATCGGATCGCCGCAAGCGATCGCGGGCGCGGCCTCGCACGCGTTCGCGACGATCTTTTCTTACGCGCTTATTCTCATGGCGCTCGGGGCCTTCGTTCATAAATACGGAACGGCGAGCGCGAGCGCATTGGCGGGGGCGGGACGCGCAGCGCCAGTGACAACAGCTCTTCTTTGTGTCGGGTGTCTGAGCGCTGCGGCGTTCCCAGGCTTCGTCGCCTTTGCCTCGCTCGCCGTAATCGGCGATGTGGCGACGCCTTATCCTCTTTTGACTTGGGCGCTTCTGATTGGGTCGGCCGCCGCCGGCGTGCACACGATCCTCCGCCCGGCGCTTGCGCTGCTGACGCCCGGCCCTGCCAAATCCAGTGAATCTGTGTTTCCCATGCTACCCGCAATGGCGATCGCGGCTTTCCTTTGCCTCGTGGTTGGCTTGGCGCCGGGCTGGCTCTACGGGATGACCCCGCCGCTGCCGATTTCCTTCAATCCATTCTCGGGCGCGTTTCCTGGCCGGCATCTTTCAGCGTTAGGCGCGGGGGTCGCGGTTTACGCTGGCCTCCGCGTGCTTCGTATTGCGCCGCGCGAGCGGCGCCTTCGGGTTCTCGATGTCGATGCGCTGTATCGCGGCCCGCTGTCTGGCATTGGGCGCTGGACTGGTGTGGTGATGCTTCGGCTTTACGGAACCTGGCAGGCGGCAAGCGCGGCGCTCGCGGAATGGTTGAGTGCGTTAGCCGCTCGGTTCACGCGTGCTGGTGACCGGCCGTATGCCGATGCAGGGGCGGGCGCAGCAATCTTCGTGGCCACTACCGTCATTATTATTTTGATTTCAGCCCAATCCTAGAAGGGACGCTAAATGTCATATTGTCTAAGTCTGTCGCGGTAAGGACTTGAGATAATAATCGCAAACGGTTGTTCTCGCGAACATTCGACTTGATTTAGCTACTTCCTTCTTTAGATTGCTCAAGCAGTTTTTCTTGTGTGGCCGCGTAGTGGATATGGAAACAAAGCCCGATTTAGCGGCGTTGGCTGCAAATATAGTCGCCGCCTATGTGCGCGCACATCAAGTCCCCTCTCACGAATTATCATCCTTAATCCGGTCCGTTTACGCAACGTTGCGAGAGCTGGAGGGTGCGCCCGTCGCCATACACTCTGACGCCGCGCAGGAGCCCGCGATCGCTGTCAAGAAATCGGTGACTCCGGAATTCATTATCTGCCTGGAAGACGGCAAGAAGTTCAAATCTCTGAAGCGGCACCTGCGAACCCGCTACGGGATGACGCCTGAGGAATATCGGGCAAAGTGGGGGCTCGCGAGCGACTACCCAATGGTGGCTCCGAATTACGCGAAAGCACGCTCCGCTCTGGCCAAACGCATGGGTCTGGGGACCGCGCGTCGAAATTAAAGGAAAATATTCCTAGGAAAGATATCCTAATTATATACTTGACACCACACGGCCCAGATATAGAATCTGGCCATGAAATTCGACGCCCTCCATTTCCGCGATGAAGATGCAGCCCGCGCTTACGTAGAAGCGCTGCGCTGGCCGCAAGGCCGCGTTTGCGGCAAGTGCGGTTCCTTCAAATCCTATGAAACCAAGAAGCCGGGCCGCTATCGCTGTGGCGAGCCTCAGTGCCGCAAAGACTTCACGGTGATGACCGGCACGGTGATGGAAGCCAGCCACGTCCGCCTGACCGTGTGGCTGATGGCGTTCTACCTCATGGCCTCGTCCAAGAAGGGCATGAGCGCCCATCAGCTGCACCGCTCGCTGGACGTGACCTACAAGACGGCCTGGTTCCTCGCGCACCGCATCCGTGAAGCCATGAAGGCGGGCGGCTTGGCGTCTCCGATGGGCGGCGCGGGCTCGATCATCGAAGCCGACGAAACCTATTACGGCGCCACGTCAGAAATGATGACGAGCCGCAAGACGGGCTCAAAGTTTCTGCGCTCGCGCCGTGGCCGTGGCTCGGCCAACAAGCGCGCGATCGTCTCGCTCGTGGAGCGCGGCGGTTCCGTCCGCTCGTTCCACGTTGCCAGCGCCGACAAGGAGACCGTGCAAAAGATCATCCGCGAAAACGTAGATCCCGCGTCGCGCCTCCATACCGACGAAAGCCGCCTCTATCCGGGCGCGTCGGTCGCTCAGCACGAGCACGTCAAGCACAGCATCCGCGAGTATGCGCGCGGCGACGTGAACACGAACAGCGTTGAGGGCTACTTCTCAGTGTTCAAGCGCGGCATGCGCGGCACGTATCAGCATTGCGCCGAGAAGCACCTGCATCGCTATCTGGCCGAATTCGACTTCCGCCATAACAACCGCACCGCGCTTGGCATCACCGACAACATGCGCGCCAAGGCCGCGATCCAAGGCATCGAAGGCAAGCGCCTTACATATCGGCGGACTAACGAAGCCCGATAACAGCTACGCGGAGGCGCGAGAGCGCCGCGCGATCCTTCGCGGCAAGTTGCTGCCGATGGAGAAGTTGTGGAAACGCTAGCCTCTGCTAGCGTTCGACTCATTGCCCTTGAGGAATGAGATTATGGCAGACAATGACCCCATTTCGGCCTCCGAAGAAGACCCCGGCATATTCGTGATTGATCCCAACGGGGCGCCGATCATCTATTTTGAGGGGGCTCCGAACTTCGGTTGCAACAACGGGATCGTGAACATCACGCTCGCTGCGAACCGCAACATGGTTCAAGGGCAAAAGATACAAATGGACGTGCTCGCCGTTGCCTTCCTGCGTTGTAATATTCAAGGCGCAATGGCTTTGCGGCAAGCCATCGACCAAGCCCTTTTGATCGGCGCCACTCCGCACGTCGAGCCAAGCAAGGCTAACTAGCAGCTTCATTTTCTTTTGCCCTTCGTGGGCTTTTCCTTCAGCGGGATCGGCGGCGTTTTCAGCCCGCCTTTCACCGCTTGCTCAAAGCGCCGTTGCGCTTCGGCTTCGTCGTATTGTTCGTCTTTAGGGGGCTTAGTCATGACGACTATTAGCTTGGATTCCGGATCTGTAGGCGTCGAGTTTGCGGTCGCCCGCGCTAATGCAATCCAAGCCTATGCCACGCTTGAACAAAGCTTGTGCCTTGCTTTGAGCTATCTGGCGGGAACCGACAGAGAAGTCGCGGGCATTATCTTCTTCAAGGTCAACAGCGCACGAAGCCGCTTGGAAATCATTGATAAGCTCTACCGGCGAAAGCATCGAAGATCATATGCCTTATTTTGGAACTCAGTAATCAAGGAGGCCGGAAGCCTGGATCAGCGCCGCAATTCGATTATTCATTGGAACGTCTCCAGTCACATTCATCTCGGTGAGAGCGGCCAGCAAACGACCAAGTTAGAGCTTATCCCGGCCAACATTTGGGCTTTCAATGAAGGCTCAGAAAAAATCGGAGTGCCTCAGCTTCAAGAGTTTGCGGGTAAGTGTGACGTGTATAGCCGTGCGTTAAATATCTTCATCTTTATGCTGTCGGGCGACGCGCCTCACTCTGCGGAGCGTGACGCCACATGGCTTCCCATATTTCAGCAACCACTAACTTATCCGCTTCCAGAAAATCATCCGCTAGGCGCGACGCCGTCAAAGCCCGAAACCCCGCCTCAACCATCGCCTGAGTAGGCACCTCCGGAGAGTTAGGA
>JBEVOS010000024.1:0-8042 GCA_040507435.1 Caulobacterales bacterium
CATGTTTTCACATCGCCTCGTGTAATCGCTTCCATGAGATCGAGCACGCGGTTGCGATCGGCAAGGCCGAGCATTTCGCGCACATCCGCGACGGTGACCGTCTCACCAGGCTTTTGCACCATCGCTTGATCGAGCAATGAAAGAGAATCCCGCGCAGAGCCTTCGGCAGCGCGTGCGATCAGCGCGAGGCCGTCATCTTCAATGCTAACGCCTTCCTTCTCGCAGATTGATGCAAGATGGGCTTGCAAGCGTTCTGTATCGATGCGTTTCAAATCGAAACGTTGGCAGCGCGATAGCACCGTCACAGGCACTTTGCGGATTTCCGTCGTCGCAAAAATAAACTTCACATGCGGCGGCGGTTCTTCGAGTGTCTTCAAAAGTCCGTTGAACGCAGCCGTCGAAAGCATATGCACTTCGTCAATGATGTAAATTTTATAGCGCGCCATGACGGGCGCGTAGCGGACGGAATCCAAAATTTCGCGAATGTCGTTGATGCCGGTGCGTGAAGCCGCATCCATCTCGAACACGTCAGGATGGCGGCTCTCCATGATCGCCTGGCAATGCACGCCCGCGGGATCGAGCTTTATCGATGGCGCATCGACAGTGTCGGTTTTGTAATTGAGCGCGCGCGCGAGCAGACGCGCCGTGGTGGTTTTGCCGACGCCGCGCACGCCCGTGAGCATGTAGGCATGCGGCACCCGGCCCATGGCGAACGAGTTCGCGATGGTGCGCACCATCGCTTCCTGGCCGATCATATCTTCGAAAGTGCGGGGGCGATATTTTCGCGCAAGCACGAGATAGCCGCCACTCGAAGCGGGCAGGTCGTCGCCGAAGAGGCCGGGGGCGGAATCGTCAGTCACTGGGAAGCGTTCTAGTATAGTTCCCGCGCCCGTCCAAACCCGTCGAAACTGTCGGCTTAGCGGGCTAAGCCGACGAAGACGCCGCGTAAATAGGCGCGATACAGCGCTATCTGTGCATGCACAAAATCAGCACTTTCATGGACGCGCCCGACAATGATTGCGCCTTGGCTCACGGCGATAGCCATATCGGCAAGCGCGTCGAGATCGACGGTCGCGCGCGGCGGGTAGGTTTCCGCGACCTTTTCGAGCTGAGCGCGGTATATGCGCCGCCGAAATCCAAGTCCTTCTCGCACCAATGCGCGCAATTCATCGTCCATCAGCGCGTCTTGGTACGACAGGGCTGCTGAAAGACACCCTGGGCGCGAGCTTGGTGAAGCCGCCGCTGCGAAAGCAGACTGAGCAAGACCTTCGAGCAAGGCGTCAAGCGGATCAGCATGCGCCGCCGCGGCCGCTTCGAATATTTCCGTTAGACCCGTCTCGATCGCAGCGCTGTCACGCCGCAACAACGCCTTTGCGAGATCAACCTTGTCGGCGAAATGATAGAAGAAACCGCTTTTCGTCACACCTGCAGCGGCGACAAGCTCTTCGATGGACGTCGCAGCATAGCCTTTTTCGAGAATTGCGGTTTCGGCGAGGTTGAGCAAGGCGGTGCGAGTGCGTTCCCCTTTGGTGTGCGCTTTGAGGCCGCTCATGATGGTTCAAACAGCATTTTGATAAAATCGCGTTGCAGTAACAATTGCTGCGCAAGCGCGCCTGAAGCGCCATGACCCTTTTCGAGAATAATGCCGCCCTCAACCAAGGTAACGGTCATGTCCGCAAGCGCATCAAGATCGACAGCGATACGCGGCGGATATTTCGCTACGATACGGTCCAGGCGCTCTCGATAGCGAGCGCGCCAATTCAACATGCCTTCAACGCTCAACATCCGAATTTCGCGGCTATATGCCTGATCCTGGTAGCAATAAGAGGCGACAAGGCAGCCAGGGTGTCGCTCGGGCAAATCCGACATCACGCCAGCCAACATTTTGAGGTAGGCAAGATAGGCGTGCAGCGGATCATCGATCAGCTCATCGGCTTTGGCGAAGAGCTCATCGACGATGGCGTCGTCGTGGGCGATGTAGCGCGCGAGCAGCGCCTTCGCGAGATCGTGCTTATCCTTAAAGTGGTAAAAGAACCCGCTTTTGGTGACGCCAGCTGTCTCGATGATCTCGTCGAGAGAAGTCGCCGCGAAACCCTTCTGCAGCACAATGCTTTCGGCGGCCGCGCAAATGCGATCGCGCGTCTGCGCGCCTTTGGAGAGGGCTTTCACCGCCATGGCTTACTCTACCATGAGTACAGTTTTGCCCGCGAGCCGTGTTCGCGATTTTGGCGAGGACGCCGCGCGCGCGTCATAAAAGGCAGGTTTTACAAGGCTAAATCGCGGATGCGCAGGTGCTGCACCACGTGACTTCTAGAATGGTCGGGGCGTTTCCGGCAGTTTTTGCGTCATGACGCCGGTCACGGCCGCTTCAGGAAGAATGATCGATGGACGCAGCTATGACCTATTTTCTCATATCCGCGGCCGCGTGCATCGGGTTTGTCAGCATTTTCCGGGTGCTGAACCGGGCCTGATCTTGCGCCGGTCATCTCTCCCAACTCACCTGAAACCGAACTAACCTGCGCGCCAGGATCACTCGTGCGCGTCTGGAGGACAGACCATGATTAAAGATAGATATGGCAACGGGCTTTCGACGAAATCGCGCCGCGCCATGGATGCGTATGACCGCGCGCTTGAAATGCTGCGGCTTTATGCCGGCGATCCCATCGCCGCACTCGATGAGGCGCTCGAAGCCGATCCCGAGTTTACAATGGCGTGGGCAGTGCGCGCGGGCGTGCTCGCCCAGCAAATGGATAAAGCTTATCACGAAGAAGCCGAGCGCTCCTTGCGCGCCGGGATCGCTTCGGAAGGGACGGCGCATGAGCGGGCGCATTTGAAAGCGGCGGGCTATTGGGTCCAAGGGCGCTACGACGATGCCGTCGTTTCATATGCGCGCATCGCGCAGGAGAATCCGCGCGATCTTTTCGCGGTGCAGAGCGCGCATGTGGGATGCTTCTTCATTGGGCGGCAAAGCGACTTGCGCGATTATCCGCTTCAGGCGCTGCGTCGATACCGGCGCGGCGATGACGGGTATCACGCGCTTATAGGCATGGCGGCGTTCGGGCTTGAAGAATGCGGCGATTTCGATCGCGCGCTCGATCTTGCGCATGAAGCCGTTGAGCTTGAGCCGCGCGATGGATGGGCCGTGCATGCAGCCGCGCATGTTCACGAAATGCGCGGCGATACAAATGCCGGTGTGCAGTGGATCGGCAAGACCGCGAAAGGCTGGGGCGAGAGTGGGTTCGCCTATCATAATTGGTGGCATCTTGCGCTTCTGCATCTCGATCGCGGTGAGCCGCAAATCGCCCTCAATCTCTATGACACCAAGATTTGGCCGAGTTCAGATGCGCAGGTTCTGATGGAGTGGATCGACGCTTCGGCGATGTTGTGGCGCTTGCATCTTGAGGGCGTTGAGACCGGTGACCGCTTCGAGAAGCTCTCTCAGTGCTGGGCGCGCGCGCGCGGCGATGCGATTTACGCTTTCAATGATCTACATGCGCTGATGGCGTTTATCGGTGCTGGTAGCAGTGAAGACGCGAAACGCGTACTAGGGGCGATGCGTAAAGCAGCGGGCGGAGAAAGCGATAACGCTTACATGGCGCGCGCAATCGGCTTGCCACTTGCAGAAGCGTTCATTGCCTTCGGTGAAGGGCGCTACGGCGCGTGTGTTGAAAATATCCTCGCCGTGCGCGGCATTGCGCAGCGTTTCGGCGGCAGCCATGCGCAGCGCGACATCATCACACTTACGGCGCTGCATGCGGCGATCAAAGGCGGCATGAATGAAATCGCGGAGGCGCTCGCGTTCGAGCGCACCACGCATAAGCCGCAAAGCCCATGGGCGAAGAGCCTTGCGGCGCGCGCAAGCGGCATTGGCGGTGCGGCTGCCGCAGCGGTCTAGGGAGAAGCGAGGCCTTGGCGCCGCCGGGGCCTCATCCCCTCAAAATTCAGTGAGGGTGCAGACAGGACGGCGACCCGACCTAACCCCGTTGCGGCTGCTTCCTTCCGGACCTGACCGGGTTGGCGGGACGACCGTCCGCCGCCTGCCTGCGCGGCCCATATCGCGTGCGGCGGACGTCCGCACAAGGCGCCGTGGCGCCGCGTTCCCCAGTAGTGACTAAGTGTGACTTAAAGTGTGACCGGGGTCGCGGCGGAACCGGGCGAAGCGCTGCACGTTTCAAATACATTCCAGGTTACAGAGGCCCGCCAGACAGGTGGGGGACAAATCGCCATGCTGCGCTCTATGACGCTCGCCCTCGTTCTCGCAACCGCCGGCGCCGCTTTGGCTCATGCTGAACAAGCGCCGCGCGCAGAGGGCTTGGAAATTCGCTCAGAAACCGGTGAACGTGTTGGGCGCGTTCGTGATGTCCGCCGTGACGAAAATGGCCGGGTAACGTCCGTCTCCGTGAGCGGCTTGGAAGCTCCGGCGGATGCGCCACCTCATGTGATGGCGCAGCGCCCCTCGAGCACTCCAGTAATTATCGCTGATACGGGCAGCCCAAACGATGATCAAAGTTATATGCGCAACGCCGCGAGCACGAGATCACGCTGAAGTTATAATAATAAATGTGAAATACGAGCGCGGCGGGTAAAGCTGCTTTATTCGGTTATGTCGTATTCGGAATGGTGATTTTGAGGGCGCTTTATTCCGATCGAGTGATTAGCCCATACTTCGTGTAATTCATAAAATGCGAATCGAGATAGCCGTTGCTTGATGCAGTCCGCGGAAGCGTGCTGACAATCGGGAGGGGCTTTTAGATGCGGGCGACCGCGGCCGACGATAACCCTTTGCATGCAAAGCGTATATTGATCACCGGTGCGGCGGGTACGATTGGTCGTGCAATATGCTTGGAATTGGCGCAACGCGGTTGCGCACACCTAGCTATGTTAGATCATGCCGATCATGGGCGCCTAAGCATTTGTGAGGTGGTCGCACGCAAGCTGCCTTCCACTAGCGAATTGCTTTGCGACATCCGCGATACCCGGGCGCTTTTACAAGTAATGGATGTCGCGAAGCCGGACCTCGTCATTCATGCTGCTGCACTGAAGCATGTGCATCTTGGCGAGCGGCACCCGCGTGAAGCTGTGCTGACAAATTTGCTCGGCGTCAGAAATACACTCGAAGCCGCGGCAAGTGCCGGCGCGAAAGAGTTTTTGCTCGTCTCTACGGATAAGGCGGCAGAGCCTACCTGTATCATGGGCGCATCAAAGCGGCTCGCAGAACTATATTTGTACGGTTTCGATACCGATTCCGTCTCAAGAATGACGTTGCGTGCTGTGCGCTTTGGGAACGTATATGCATCACAAGGTTCGGTCGTGCCGAGGTTTGCAGCACAGATTTCGGCGGGCGGTCCGGTGGAGATAACTGACCCCGCGATGGAGCGCTATTTCTTGAGCTTGGAAGCTGCGGTTTCAATCTGTTTAGACATAGCTACGCTTCACGATCACGGCCGTCGAGTCGGTGTATATTTTAAGGAAATGGGCCCGCCCGTTCGCATCTTGGAACTAGCCGAAAATATGATCGCGGAGGCGGGCGGCGGTATCGAAATCGTCGTGACTGGTCGCCGAGCGGGGGAAAAGTTTAGCGAGCAGCTTTACGACAGCGCCGAAACCCCAACTCCAACCGCGCTGCCTCATGTCTGGCGCACGTCCCCGATCAAGGTTGACGCCCGGGTGACTCGTGCGGATCTTTCAACCCTGGAGACGGCGCTTTACTCGGATGCGAATGAAGCGCTTCGCGCGCGTCTCTTTACGCTGCTCAAGCGGTCTTTAACCCCGCACGCATCCGAGAAGGCCTTGAGCGCCGCTTAGCCGCCAACGGATGCGATTTCTTGACGTACGCGCCAGCTCTTCATACCTCTATGGTATGGCCATTCGTGAAATTCTAACGGTGCCGAACCCCGTCCTGAAGCAGGTTTCCAAGCCTGTAGAGGGTGGCGTGACGGACGAACTCCGCGCCTTGATGGATGATATGCTGGAGACGATGTATGCGGCGCCGGGGATCGGGCTTGCCGCCATCCAGATCGGCGTGCCGCAGCGGGTCATCGTTATGGACCTCTCCCGGGACGAGAACGGGCGAGAGCCGCGCTACTTCGTGAACCCGGAAATTCTTTGGCGCTCCGGCGAGCTGGCGCCCTACGAAGAAGGCTGCCTGTCGATCCCAGAAATCTACGACGAGGTAGAACGGCCTGCGCACGTCAAGCTGCGCTACCTCAACTACGACGGTGAGCAGGTTGAAGAAGATGCCGAAGGGCTATTCGCTGTCTGCATCCAACATGAGATGGATCACCTTGAGGGCGTATTGTTCATCGATCACCTTTCCCGCCTCAAGCGCGATAGCGCGATCCGTAAGGTGAAGAAGGCGAAAGAACGCGAAGACGCGTAGCTGCTGCGATTCAGCATTTAGCGCAGATGCGATCCGTACCTATTCCGCCGGGTGATGCACGCCGTCGTCGTCGCCCTCTCGCCGCGTGGTGAGTCGCGAGAAGAATGGTGACATCATACGCTCGAAGCGGTCGATCAACACGAACACGGCAGGTACGAAGATAAGGCTGAGCAGCGTCGAGAGCAGCAAACCGCCGATCACGGCGGCGCCCATGCCTTGCCGCAAAGAGCCGTCGACGCCCCATCCCGCAGCTGCTGGAACCATGCCAGCCGTCATAGCGAACGTCGTCATCACGATTGGCCGCGCACGCTTCAATCCCGCTTCCATCAGCGCCTGATTACGGCTCATCCCTTTGTGCATTTGCTCGATCGCAAAATCGACGAGGAGAATAGAGTTTTTTGTGACGAGTCCCATCAGCATGAGTAGGCCGATCAATGCGAACATTGAAAGCGGCTGATTGGAGAGCATTAGCCCGGCAAACGCGCCGCCGAGAGAAAGCGGCAGTGCCGTCATGATCGTGATAGGCTGATAAAAATCGCGGAACAGCAAAACCAACACGCCGTAGATCAGCAGAATGCCCCACATCATCGCTGTGGTGAAATCGCGGAACATGTCCTGCGAGCCTTCCGTCTGACCTGACACGGCAAGCTTCACATTATTTGGCATCGTGCCTGGTCCAAGTGATGGATCAGCTTCCGCCCACCCCATGTCGACCATAAACGCATGAATGGGGTTGTCTCGCCGCACGTCAGATTGCGGCCGCGCCTCACGCAAAGCAAACACTTGGCTTTGCGCTTCGCCGAGCGGCACGTCGCCATCTTCGATATTTGCGCTCACCGTGACGGCCCGTTCGCGGTCACGCCGTTCGATCGTCGCTTCGCCAAGCGCAAACGAAACATCCGCAACCGCATCAAGGCGGACGGGCGCGCCATTTGACGAGCGCACTGGAAGCGCGCGAATCGTATCGAGATTGGCGCGCTGGTCGGAACGAACGAGAACGCGAATGGGAATTTGCCGGTCTATGAGATCGAAGCGTGCAAGATTCTGGTCGGCGTCGCCGCTCGTTGCGATGCGCACCGCGCTCGCAAGGTCGGCGGATGTCACGCCAACCCGCGTTGCGTCCTGCAATCGCGGACGCACTTGAATTTCCGGCCGTTGCAGCGCCGCCGATGAGCGCACATCCGCAAGCACTGGCATATTGCGCATCGCGGCGACAAGCTTGTCGGCTTGCGCGTTCACCAAAGCTGGCTCTTGACCGACAAATTGGACGGTGATGTCGGCGCCAGCGCCGCCGCCTTGAAAATTGACGAAGGAGGTCCGGTAATCCGGATAATCCTGCAGCAATGGCCGCAGCATGTTTTGATAATCGTAGGACGTATGCCGCCGCTCGCTGCGATCAACGAGCTGCACGTCAATAGAAGCGCTGGTGGTGGCGCCGTCAGCGCTTTGTACGCTCGTATAGGTTCCGGAAACGCCCTCGACATCGGCGATGCGCGTCGCCATCGTTTGCAAAACGCGGTCGGTCTGGAGGAGCGGCGTCCCGGGCGGCCCCTCAACGGTGATCCGCACCGCGCCATTGTCGAGACGTGGAATGAAAGTGAATGGCACCTGCGTGGCCATCACGATCGACACGATGAAAATGCCGATCCCCATAACGACCGTC
>JBEVOS010000037.1:0-3662 GCA_040507435.1 Caulobacterales bacterium
GATCGTCCCCGCCGTCCTGGCAATCGCGGCCCACGCCGTGAAGAAACAACCTCGGAAGCGGAAGGCTAACCCGCCATGATGCAACCGAAAAAAACCAAGTTCCGCCGCGCGCATAAGGGACGCATCAAAGGCGTCACCGAAGCCGGTGCGATGCTCAATTTCGGCGCTTTCGGATTGAAGGCGCTAGAACCGGAGCGCGTCACGGCGCGCCAGATCGAAGCGGCGCGCCGCGCGATCACGCGTCACATGAAGCGTCAGGGCAAAGTCTGGATTCGCATCTTCCCGGATGTGCCGGTGTCGAAAAAACCCGCCGAAGTCCGCATGGGCTCAGGCAAGGGCGCGCCGGAGTTCTGGGCGGTTCGCGTGCATCCTGGCCGCGTCATGTTCGAAATTGACGGCGTGCCGGACAATATCGCGCGTGAAAGCCTGCAGCTTGGCGCTGCAAAGCTTCCGATCAGAACCAAGATCGTCACTCGTTTGGAAGGTCAGTGAGATGAAGCTCAAGGACGTCCGCAAGGAGCTGGCGGACTTTCGCGCCGGCGACGCCGCGAAAGTGCAGGAAGAATACGCCGGCTTGAAGAAGGAGCAGTTTAACCTGCGCTTTCAGCAGGCCACTGGACAAATGGAAAAGCCGACCCGCGCGCGCGAAGTGCGCCGCATGATCGCGCGCGCCAAGACGGTGCTCCGCGAAAAAGCGCCGGCGCAGAAGGTCTGAGGAGAGATCGAGATGCCTCGCCGTATCATGCAAGGTCTGGTCGTGAGCGATAAGGGCGACAAAACCATTGTCGTCCAGGTGGAACGCACGTTCCTCCATCCGTTGCTCAAAAAGACTGTGCGCCGTTCATCGCGCTTCCATGCGCATGACGAAGCCAACGCCTTCAAAGAAGGCGAAATGGTCGAAATTCAAGAATGCCCGCCCAAGTCCAAGCTGAAACGCTGGGAAGTGGTCGGCCGCGTCGGAGCGTAGCGATATGATCCAGATGCAATCCAATCTTGAGGTCGCCGACAATTCCGGTGCAAAGCGCGTCATGTGCATCAAGGTGCTTGGCGGCTCGAAGCGCCGCTACGCCACGATCGGCGACATCATCGTCGTATCGATCAAGGAAGCCATGCCGCGCGGCCGCGTGAAGAAGGGCGATGTGCGTAAGGCCGTCGTCGTGCGTGTCTCGAAGGACATCAAGCGCCGCGATGGCTCGACCATCCGCTTCGACACCAACGCCGCCGTGCTCGTGAACAATGCGGGCGAGCCGATCGGCACGCGCATCTTCGGGCCGGTTCCGCGCGAACTCCGCGCTAAGAACCACATGAAGATCATCTCGCTCGCCCCTGAGGTGCTGTGATGGCTGCAAAGATTAAAAAGGGCGATACGGTCATCGTGCTCGCCGGCAAGGACAAGGGCCGTTCGGGCCGCGTGCTGGAAGTGATTCCGAGCGCCGATCGCGTTGTCGTGGAAGGCGTGAACATTCATGCGCGCCACACGAAGCCGTCGATGGCCGATCCGAATGGCGGCATCAAGCGCACTGAAGCGCCGCTTCATATTTCAAATGTCGCCATGCGCGATCCGAGCACGGGCAAGGCCACGCGCGTCGGCTTTAAGACGGACGACAAGGGCCGCAAGGTTCGCGTTGCGCGCGGCTCGGGAGTCCAGATCGATGCCTGAAGCTAATTACGAACCGCGCATGAAGACTCGCTACAAGAGCGAGATTCGTAAGCTTATGAAGGATCAATTCTCGTACACGAACGAGATGCAAATCCCGAAGCTCGACAAGATCGTGATCAATATGGGCGTTGGCGAAGCAGTCGCCGATTCCAAGAAGCTGAAATCGGCGATCGATGCGCTCACCGCGATCACGGGCCAAAAGCCTGTGTCGACGAAAGCGAAGAAGTCGATCGCGGGCTTCAAAATCCGCGAAGGCATGGCGGTGGGCTGCAAAGTCACGCTGCGCGCCGACCGCATGTATGAATTTCTTGATCGCTTGGTTACGATCGCGCTTCCGCGCGTGAAGGACTTCCGCGGCCTCAACGGCAAGAGCTTTGATGGGCGTGGAAATTTCGCGATGGGTCTGAAGGAGCACATTGTGTTTCCCGAGATCAATTACGATCAGATCGATCAGATTTGGGGCATGGACATCATCGTGTGCACCACGGCGCGCACCAATGACGAAGCCAAGGCCTTGTTGAAAGAATTCGATTTCCCGTTCCGGAACTGATCGGCGCGAGCTGGTCCACCCCGGAACGTTTGTGGAGAGAGTGATGGCGAAGACTGGGTCCATCGAACGGAATGAAAAGCGTAAGCGCCTGGCGAAGAAATTCGCCAATCGCCGTGCGAAGCTGAAGGCGATTGCGCTGGATGAATCGAAGCCGCTCGAAGAGCGTTTCGAAGCGCGCCTGAAGCTTGCGGAACTCCCGCGCAATTCCTCGCCGACGCGTTACCGCAATCGCTGCGAGATTACGGGCCGTCCGCGCGCATTCTATCGCAAACTGCGCGTGAGCCGCATCGCGCTCCGCGAACTCGCGTCGAACGGCCAAGCGCCGGGCGTCGTGAAGTCGAGCTGGTAGGGAGGGTCAGATGCAATTGAACGATCCTCTCGGCGATATGCTGACGCGCATCCGCAATGCGCAATTGCGTGGCCGCTCGACAGTGCTGACGCCGGCGTCGAAGCTTCGCGCGCACGTGCTCGATGTTCTGATTGAGGAAGGCTATATTCGCGCCTATGCCGAGGTCGAGAACAACGGCAAGAAAGAGCTCGAAATTCAGCTCAAATATGCTGAAGGCACTCCGGTGATCTCGAAAATCCAGCGCGTCTCTAAGCCGGGCCGCCGGGTCTATTCCTCGATCAAGGATCTCGGCCTTGTCCGCAACGGGCTTGGCATTTCGATCCTGTCGACGCCGAAGGGTGTGATGAGCGACGCCGCTGCGCGCACTCAGAACGTCGGCGGCGAAGTCCTCTGCGAGGTGTATTGAGATGAGCCGCGTCGGAAAGAAACCGATCCCGACGCCCGCAGGCGTGACCGTGACGGTCTCTGGCCAAGCTGTGAATGTGAAGGGTCCCAAAGGCCAGCTCTCGTTCCAGGCGCCGGAAGACGTCGAAGTCAGCCAGCAGGGCGGCGAACTTCTCGTGAAGCCGCGCCGCGAGGATCAACGCGCCCGCGCCCTTTGGGGCACGACGCGCGCAATTCTTGCGAACCACGTCAAAGGCGTTACGCAGGGCGTTGAGCGCACGCTCGAATTGACCGGCGTTGGTTATCGCGCCGCCATGCAGGGCAAAAATTTGCAACTGCAATTGGGTTATAGCCACGACATCGTCTACACCCCGCCTGAAGGCGTGACGCTGGCCGTGACAAAGCCCACCGAAATCAAAGTCTCCGGCATCGACGCGCAAGTCGTCGGTCAAGCGGCGGCTGAGATTCGCAGCTATCGCCCGCCGGAGCCCTATAAGGGCAAAGGCATCAAGCATGTCGGCGAATACGTTCGCCGCAAAGAAGGCAAGAAGAAGTAAGCCATGCAGCGCAAGCTTACGAACAACGAACGTCGCGCTCAGCGCATTCGCTCCAAGCTCAAAAAGGTTGGCGGCGGTCGCGTGCGTCTGTCGATTTTCCGCTCGTCGAAGCACATTTCGGCGCAGCTCATCGACGATGCGAAGGGCGTCACCGTCGCATCC
>JBEVOS010000041.1:0-6580 GCA_040507435.1 Caulobacterales bacterium
GCTCGCCCTGCGCATCGAGATATTTGCGCTCTTCGAGCGTACGGACGCGTTTCGAACGCACGATCGCTCCGGAATATTCCCGGCGCAGGACTGCGCGTGCGTTTGGCGCGGTGCGGAATAAGTGGAGGCCAAATTCTTCCGCGATCATGCGGCATGCAGCGACGCCTTTGACGCTGTTCCCATTCGGATCGATGGGCGGTGAAAAGATAGCAATTCCCGCTTGGCCTGGAATGATCGCGATAATCGAGCCTGCAACACCGCTTTTGGCCGGCATGCCGATCTCATAACTCCATTGGCCGGCGTAATTGTACATGCCGCATGTGTTCATGACGGTGAGCACGTCATGCACGTGCTCGTCATCCATGGCGCGTTTGCCGGTGGCGGGATTGACGCCGCCATTCGCCAGCGTCGCGGCCATCAGCGCGAGGTCCTTGCAATTCACGAGGACAGCGCATTGCTGGAAGTAGAGATCGAGCAAATCTTCCGGCTCGCGGCGTATCATGCCCGAATTCAGCATCATGTATGCGATGGCGCGGTTGCGGTGGCCGGTCGCTTTTTCGGATTGATAGACGGCGGCGTCGATGGAGAGGGTACGGCCCGCGAATTTACTGAGGCAGGCGAGCATTTCGCGGCGGCGCGCTTCAGGCGTCGCGCCATTGTACATTTCCACCGTCGCGATCGCGCCGGTGTTCACCATCGGGTTGTAGGGGCGGTTGTGCGCCTCATCGAGCACGATGGAATTGAACGCTTCGCCGGTGGGCTCGACACCGACGCGGGAGAGCACGGCTTCGCGGCCGTATTCCTGAAGCGCGTAGCCGTAGGCGAACGGCTTTGAGACCGACTGGATGGTGAATTCGTGGAGGGCGTCGCCCGCGGTGTAGACTTTGCCGTCGGTTGTTGCGATGGCGATGCCGAAGAGCCGCGGATCGGCTTTGGCGAGCTCTGGAATGTAAGTCGCGACCGCGCCGCCGGTGACGAGACCGACGCGGCGGTGAAGATCATTCAGATAGGCTTCGATCGGCCCTTCAGCCGGCTTTTTTCTTCGCGACATCCCTGTCCGGGCTATGGCTGGCCGCAACTCTACGCAAGGCGCCACGCCGCACGGTTGCAAACGGGGCTAATTTGCAGCGTGCCCCGCGTCATCCTTGCTTGTTTATTGGGCAAGAAAATTTCGGAACGGCCAATTTTATCGCAGTGCTCGCGGGAGCGACGGGCGTGAGTGCTTCGCACTCAGCCCAACTCAGTTTGATTGCGAATGACTTTGCCGACGAGGCCGTAGCTCACGGCGTCCTCTGCCTGCATCCAGTAATCGCGATCGATGTCCTTCTTGATGCGCTCGATCGGCTGGCCGGTCGCTTCGGAGAAAATCTTATTGAGACGCTCGCGCATGCGCAGGATTTCGCGCGCCTGGATTTCAACATCCGAGGCCATGCCGCCCACGCCGCCACGCGGTTCGTGGAGCAGGAAGCGGGTGTTCGGCAGGCAGAAGCGGTCCTGGCGGTCAGCGGCGCAGTAGATCAGAGCGCCGGCGCTGGCGACCCAGCCTGTGCCCAGCATGCGGACTTTCGGTTTCACGAACTTGATGGCGTCGTGGATCATGTCGCCGCTCTCGACGTGGCCGCCGGGGGAGGAGATCACGAAGGTGATGGGATTGTCGTTGTCGGCGGCCAGTGCGAACAGGCGCTCGGTGACGCGGCGGGCTTGGATGTCGTTGACCTCACCCGTCAGCATGACCACGCGGGCCGTGAACAGAGCCTTTTCCACGATCGCCGGGGCGGGCAGCGCGACTTCCGGCTTTTCGTGTTCGTCGTCGAGGCGGGTCATTCAAGGCTCCGGTTAGGGCGTTTCGCCCTATCTAGGGCGCGCCGCGAGGAGGGGAAAGGGGCGTGGCTACGCTGCCTGGCTTATCCACAGGGGCGTCGCCCGCCATACCGGTTGTTTGAAACGCCCGGGTATGTAGTTTGAGGCCGATAAAGAAAGATTAGGGGAGCGCAGGCCGCGATGAGCGACGTTTCTGCTGAAATTACCAATTGGGTCGCTGGCGTTACTGGCGGTCAGGTGAAGGAGATCAAGCTCGTCTCGACAGGCGGACGGCAGGGCTACCGCGTCGATGTCGAGAAGGAGGGCAAGCCGCTTGGCCTCTTCATGCAGCAGGGCCGTCCGCCCGGCACTGGCCAGTTCTCGACGGTCACGCGAGAAGCGGAAATCTTTCGCGCGCTTGAAGCGATCGGCGTGACGGTTCCGCATGTCTGGGGCGCCTCAGAAGACTACCATGTTATCCTGCTGGACCGGCTCGAAGGCGGCGCGTGGTTTCAGGAGCCGCCGGACCCACAGCAGCGCGTGACGCTCGCACAGGCATATATTTCCGAGCTTGCGAAATGGCACTCAACACCGGCCGCTGATTTGGCGCTGCCGAGCTTTAAGCCGATCAAGACGGCGCGTGCGCACCAGGAAGATCAGCTCGCGGGCATCCGCAAAGTCTTTCAGGAAGAGGATGCGAAGAAGCCACTTGATGCGCTCGCGCGCGTCACGCTCGATTATCTCGAAAAGCAATTGCCTGATTACGACGGCCAAGCTGTGCTCTGTCAGGGCGATACCGGGCCAGGCAATTTTCTTTATGTCGGCAACAAGATCACGGGCGTGATCGATTGGGAACTCGCGCATATCGGCGATCCGATGGACGATATTGCCTGGCTGACTTGGCGCGCCACGCAGCATGGCTTTCCGGATATGCCGGAGCGGCTTCGCGAATATGAAAAGCTGTCGGGCATCGAGGTCGTGCCGCAGCGCGTCTACTATTATCGCGTCAATGCGTGCGCGCGCCTTGGTCCGTGGTTTGGGCTTGCCTCCATGGCGCCGGCGCCGCGCAGTACGGAATTCGCCGCTGACAATGACCGCGCGGTGCATGGCGGCCAATGGGTGACGGGGATGCTGCACCGGCGGATGCGTCTCGAAGCGCTTGGGCAAGCGCTCGGCATGGATCTGCCGCCGCGCATCACCGAGGCCCCTGGCGCACAGGGCGAACACTCCAACATGTATCACGGCGTGCTTGCGCAGCTTCAGAACGCTGTCGGCCGCATCGAGGACAGGCTGGCGTCGGGGCTTATCAAAGGCGCGGCGCGGCAGGTGAAATATCTCAAGCAAGTCGATCTGCATGGGGAATCGTTTTCGCGTGCGGAGCTGGCGGATATTTCAAAGCTGCTTGGGCGGACGGTATCGTCGTTCGATGAAGGCCGGCCGGCGCTCGCGGACGCCGCGCGTGAAGGCAAAGTCAGCTTCGAAGGTTATTTCCTCTATCACTGGAACCGCATGACGCGGGACGATTTCCTGATGCGTGAAGCGTCCGGAAAAATGTTTGAGCGGTCCTGGCCGAAGGTGAAGTGAGTCAGGTCTTGCGCGCGTAAAACTGAATGCCGGATTTGAAGTTGAAGCGGTGGCGGAACACGTCAAGTCCGTGGACCGCGAACAATGCGCGCAAGCCTTTTGGCGTGAAGTAGAGACAATGGCTCGGCGGGCAAAACGCCGACCATTTCTCGATGTTTTTCGGCTTGTTCCAGTGCGACACATCCGGCGTCGTCACATTGAGCACAGCGCCTTTCTTCATGTGTCGCGCGATCGCCGCGACGAAGCTTTGCGGACGCGGCACATGCTCGATCACTTCGGAGCAATAGACGGCGTCATATTCGCCGAGCACGCCGCGCGCCTCGACCTCCTCGAACAAGCCGTCATGAAACGTGTTCTGCGGAAATTCGCGCTTCGCGTAAGCGATGCCAGGCCGATCGGCATCGACGCCGGTGGCGTCGTAGCCGCGCCGGCGCATGCTCTCGACCATGAAGCCGCCTGAACAGCCGACCTCGAGAAAGCGCTTTCCGGTGGTGACATAGGCGTCGAGAATGCGTGCGCGCTTCGCCGTGCGGCGCAGTTTTTTGTCACGCTTTGCGTAATAAGAGGTCTGTGCGCCGTCATAAGGGTCGTCATACATGTCATGACGTTCCTCGACGGTGGGCGGCGGGTCCATATAGACGGAGCCGCAGGCGTCACAGCGCCAGAAGCTCATGCCGTTGTGGGCGACTTCGAGGTGGCGGCGCGCTTCGCCGCATGCGGGGCAAGGATCTGACATGAGCGTTGTGCTTACAGCGAAGCCGGGGAAATTGAAAAGATGAGCGCTACGTACAGGACGTTGATGGATGCGATCCGTACGATCCCGGATTATCCGAAACGGGGAATACAGTTTCGCGACATCACGACATTGCTTGGCGACGCGCGCGCGTTCCGGCGCGCTGTCGATGAATTGGTGCAGCCGTTTGCGGGACAGAAAATCGATAAGGTCGCGGGGATAGAAGCGCGCGGCTTTATTCTCGGCGGCGCTGTCGCGCATCAGCTCAGCGCTGGCTTCACACCGGTGCGCAAAAAAGGAAAGCTACCCGCCGCGACGCTCCGGCAAACCTACGCTCTCGAATATGGCGAGGATGAAGTTGAGATTCACCTCGACGCGATCACGCCGGGTGAAAGCGTTTTGGTCGTCGATGATCTCATCGCGACAGGCGGCACGGCTGAGGCTGCGATTCAACTTTTGCGGCGTGCGGGCGCAAACGTCATCGGCGCAGCATTCGTGATCGATTTACCAGAGCTAGGCGGCGCTGCGCGTATCGAAGCGCTCGGCGTGCCAGTGCAGTGCCTCGTGGCGTTTGAAGGACATTAGATGCGTATTCTTCTACATAAAGATTCCGCGGCGCGTATTCGTGATCGCATTCCCGGTCTCGGTTTTCCGGTCGAGCTGTTCGAGGCGGATAAAAGCGGCGTCATCGCGCCGAGCGGTTCGCCGATCGCATCTGAAGATGTCGCGCCAGAAGTGGTGTGGTTGAGCAATGAAGGGATGCGCGATGCGCCGCGAGTTATGTTCGGCGCAGCCCGCCACTCTTCGAGTGTGCGCTTCGTGCAAGGCGGCATGGCGGGGCTCGATAGCCCGGTGGTGCGCGAGATTTTTGATCGCGGCGTCAAGCTCGCCAATTCCGATGCGCAAGCGATTGCTATCGCGGAATACACGCTGAGCCAGGTGGTGGGCGCGTGGTATCCCTTCGCGGAATATCAGAAAGTGCAGGCGGCGAAGGAATGGCGCGAAGTGCGCTTCCGGGAGCTTTCGCAGAGCCGGTGGCTGATCATCGGATACGGCAATATCGGGCGTGAGATCGCAAAGCGCGCCAAGGGATTCGGCGCGCATGTCACTGGCGTGCGGCGGGCGACGTCACCTGATCAATATGCCGATGAGGTCGTCTCGATGGACGATATGGCGCCGCATCTCGCGCAGGCGGATATCGTCGTGCTTTCGATCGGGCTCAATGATCGCACGCGGGATATGGCGGATGCTGCTTTTTTCGCGGGCATGAAGCCTGGCGCGCTTTTGGTGAATATCGGGCGCGGCGCGTTGATCGTGGAAGACGCGCTCATCGCCGCGCTGGATAGCGGGCGTGTCGATACGGCTATCCTTGACGTCGTCCGCGTTGAACCGGCGCCGCAGGATCACCCGTTCTGGACGCATCCGCGCGTGCGCCTCACCGCACACACATCACACGCCGGCTCCGCACGTACGGCGCGGGGTGATCAATTGTTTTTGGATAATTTGAAGCGGTACGCGGAAGGAAAGGCGCTGCGCAACGAAGTTACGGCAGCGTCTTTCTGATTTCTGCGTTTAGCCGCGGCGGCTGCGCGCGCGGGACATCGCGGCCATAAGGTCGCGCTTGGCCTGCACTTCGTATTGGCGGATTTCTTCTTTTTCCGCAGCGTCGCGGCGGGCCGCTGCTTCGGCGGCGGCGCGGCGGCGGGCGAGTTCCGCAGCTTCCAGCGCGGCGACTTCGCGGGCTAGCTTTTCAGTTGCGCGGCGATCTTCGCGCGCCTGCTTTGCGGCGGCGTCCTTCGCTTCCTGAGCTGCCTGCTTTCTTGCGGCGGCTTCTTGGCGGGCGGCTTGGACCGCTTCGTCGAGCTTCGGGCGGTTTTTGAATTTTTCGAGCGCGGCTTGTTTGGCTTTTTGCGCTTCTGTCAGGCGGTCGGCGATAGAATTGGAATAGCTCAAGACGGACCTTCTCTAGTCAGACGAGGGCGAGGAGGGGGAGCGCCCCATATAGGGATGCTGCTGCCGGTCGGGAGCGGTCGTTCTCCCGATTTTCAGCTGTAACGCAAGACTTGACGGCGGGTTGCGGCTCGCGGCCAAAACGCGCGGCGGACTTATCCCCGCTCGTCGCGAACCCCGCCCCTTTGAAATCAATGGCTTGGATCCGTTGTGCAAAAAAGAAACTCCCCTGCATTCCTGCAGGGCTACAATGCAGCGTCGTTCGATCGTGGAGGGCTAACGGATCCAACAGCCGCTTGAATCGAACGGCGCGGCGAGCGCGAGTGACGCTGGTTGTGCGTGAGCATGATGAGCGGAGCGGTGCGGGAAACGGAGCTACTCCCGTCAACGCATCATGCCTCCGGGGACCTGAAACCGGAGGGTCTGGAATTCCGTTGGAGGAATTCCACGCGCATTGGGCGGACTGCCTTGGAGCGAACAGCTCCTCACGAGGAAAGCTCAAATCAAACGCTG
>JBEVOS010000078.1:0-5690 GCA_040507435.1 Caulobacterales bacterium
CGGCGCGATCAATTTGAAAGATGCGCCATATCTGCGGCGTATCCTGGTCTGGGGAAACGCCAGCCGTCCTTGGGCGAGCCCAGGTCCTGAAACATTGGCGTCTGCTGCGGCGGCTTCCCCCGCAATTGATGACGCGCTGCTTCGCGAAATCGAAGCCAGCATCTCGCCGGCCGACGATCTTGTCGTGATCTGCACCTCAGGCACGACCGCTGAGCCTAAGGCCGTCGTGCATACGCACGGTTCCGCGATCCGCTCGACCTTCGCCTTCGCTCCGATCCTTGGCGTTCTCCCGCACGATAAAATCGTGAACGCCATGCCGTATTTCTGGGTCGGCGGTTGGCTGCGCGCAATTATGCCTGCGCTCTTTGAAGGCGCGGCGATCGTTTCCCCACCCACACTCAATGCGGCTGACATTATTGAGACGGTGCTCACGGAGCGCGTGAGCTTCCTGAATTTTAGCGCTGGCGGCGGCATCCATGATTTTGCGCAGGAGGTTGCGCGGCGTGGTGCAGATCTATCCTTCGTCCGTATAGGTTTCGGGCCATATCGCGATGACAATGGCGCAGGTGAAATAATTCCAGCGGAGGAGCAGGCCGCGAGCCAGCTTGGAATGACCGAAACCTTCGGCACGCATAGCGGAGAGAGTCAGCATATTCGCCAGCCACACGGCAAAGGCGGCAATTGGGGCCGGCCCATGCCAGGCATTGAACGCCGAATTGTCGACATAGAAACGGGAGAGATTCTCGGCGCCAATCAACAAGGCGAGCTGCAAGTGCGCGGCCACACTTTGATGCGCGGCTATCTTAAGCGCGAATATTCGGATGTTTTCACGCCTGACGGATTCTTCGCGACCGGAGATCGCTGTTCCATTGATGAAGACGACTACCTCTATTTTCAGGGGCGAGTGAAAGAGCTGATCAAATCGGCAGGCGCCAACGTATCTCCGCGCGAAGTCGAGGCTGTGCTCGCGAGCTATCCGGAAATAAGAGAAGCGATGGTGTTCGGCGTGCCCGACAAACGCAAAGGCCAGGGCGTCGCCGCAATCGTCGTTCCGGTCGATATCGAAGGATTTGACGCCGATGCAATCCGCACGCGGATTAAAAGCGAGATCTCATCCTACAAAGTTCCAAGCGTCATCATACCAATGGCGAACGCCGATATTCCGCGAACAGGAAGCGGCAAGCCAAAGAAAAACGAATTGCTGGAAATTTACCTTGCGCTTCAGAACGCGAGCGTTGCTTAAGCAGTCGCCGCCATCGCTTTCGCGCGTGAAAGATCAACGCTTACAAGTTGCGATACGCCATTCTCAGGCATCGTGACGCCATAAAGGCGATCCATCCGGGACATTGTCACCGGATTATGCGTGATGACGATGAAGCGCGTGGTGGTGAGTCTCTTCATCTCATCCAGCATGCGGCAGAACCGATCGACATTGGCGTCGTCCAGCGGCGCATCGACTTCGTCCAGAACGCAGAGCGGAGCGGGATTGGCGAGGAAAACCGCAAAGATAAGCGCGGTGGCCGTAAGCGCCTGTTCACCCCCGGACATAAGCGAGAGATGGGAAAGTTTCTTCCCTGGCGGCTGCGCAAAAATTTCAAGACCGGCCGCGAGCGGATCTTCGTTTTCCGTAAGATGCAGCGCCGCTTGGCCGCCGTCAAAGAGTGTTGAAAACAGCTTTGTGAAATTGGTGTTGACGATCTCGAATGCGGCTAGCAGGCGTGTACGCCCTTCATTGTTAAGCCGCGTGATCGCGCCACGCAGCTTGGCCACGGCGGCCGCTACATCATTTTTTTCGGCAGCCAACGCATCAACACGCTGCTGCGTTTCGACAAGTTCTTCTTCGGCGCGCAGGTTGACCGGGCCGCCGGCGTCGCGCTCTGCCCGCAGCCGATCGACGCGCCTTTCAATGTCCACGACTGGCGCTCGCGCGAGCGCGGTTGTGAGAAGGCCGCCTGCAAGCTCGGCCAATTGCTCGGGCGGTGAAGAAGTCGCTTCCTGCGCCTGCTGGACGATATCGGCGATGCGTTGTTCGCTCGATTCAGCCTTTGCGAGCATTCTTGCGCGTGCTTCGCGTGCTTCCGCATGAGCGTTATCCGCAGCACGGGCCGATTGATCCGCTGCGCGGGAAGCTGTTTCGGCCTCTGCGACCTTGTCAGACGAGCGTTTACGCCGCTCTTCTGCCGTCTGCGCTTGGTCCATAAGCGCTGCAAGCGCTGCGCGCGCTTTATCGGGCTTGTCTGCGGCGGCTGCGCGCGATGCTGCAGTCTTTTTCGCGTCTGCTTCAAGTATGGTGCGCCGGCTTTTCGCGTCTTGCGCGCGGCGCGACCAATCCTTTAGCTCACTCTCGATCGCGGCGATCCGCATGGTGCGCGCTTGCTTCTCCCGCGTGAGGCTCGCGAGCGCGGCGCGTGCTTCAGCGGCGCGGTTGCGCGCGGCGTCTGCGGCTGCACGCACATCCGAAAGATCGATCGGAGTGGGCGCAGCCTCACTTTGGAATGAAGCCGCAGCCGTTTCTGCATCTGCTAGCTCAGTTTCAAGCGCGGATTTTTGCGCTTCAAGATCGGCGCGGCGTTCCCTTGCGCGCAAGGCTTCCGCCTCAACACGTTCTACGAGCTGCGATGCTTCTGCGAGATGGGCGGCGAGTTTCGGCGCTTCGCTCCGCAATGCGCGCGCGACAGCGTCGGTTCTCTGCCGTTCGGCGCGCGCCAGCTCTTGCGCCGCCTTTACTTGAACGAATTTTTCCTCTGCGCGCGCCAATTCTTTGCGGGCCTTGGCCAATCGATTTTTGTGCTCAAGGCGTGTGGCCGCCGGTGAAGGCGCGCCAGCATCTCGCACGAAACCATCCCAGCGCCACAGCGCGCCGTCTTTCGAAACAAGCCGCACCCCGGGTGTTGCACCCTTGATAAGGCGCGCGCCGTCTTCGTCCGAAACGATGCCGCACAACGCGAGCCGCGCCGCGAGTTCATCTGGCGCTTTCACATAATTAGCGAGCGGTTCGGCGCCGCGCGGCAGGTCGAGCGGGCGCTTGGGTGCGCCGTCCCAACGCAGCGGCGCCTCTTTATGCGTGGAGGCGTCGAGGTCGTCGCCGAGCGCCGCCGCCAGCGCGCGTTCGTACCCCGGCTCTACGTCGATACTGGAAAGCGCCGGTGGAAATTTCGCTCCTTCGGGCGGTGCAAGCTTATCGAGCGCGCGGACTTCTGCGGCGAGTTCCTTTTGCGCAGTCTCTGCTTTTCGTAAACTCTGCCACGCATCGTCGTCATCTTTCGATGCTTTCTGCAGCGCAGTTTCAGCGTTCGCTAAATCTTCGCGGAGTTTTGCATGCGCGCCCTGCGCCAACTCCAGGCTTTTTTGAGCATCTGCGCGCCTCTCATCGAATGTTGCGTCCTGCGGCAATGCGCCGAGCAGGGGTATAAGCGCGTCTCGGCGTTCAATCGCGCGCGCTACACGTGTGAGCGCATCGCGCGCGATTTGTGCGAGCGCTTCGGCGCGCGCACGCGTGCTCGCTGCTTCTGCAGCGCG
Source organism: Caulobacterales bacterium (assembly GCA_040507435.1). Taxonomy (GTDB): domain Bacteria; phylum Pseudomonadota; class Alphaproteobacteria; order Caulobacterales; family Aquidulcibacteraceae; genus JBEVOS01. The sequence goes on from JBEVOS010000078.1 coordinate 3,520, forward strand.
TGTTTCGAGAGCAGCTTCAGCGGCGGCGCGCGCATGATCCGCGGCGGCCGCCTCGCTTTCCGCCGCGATCAGCGCCGCTTCACTTTCAGCGCCGTTTGCGGGGCCAAGCGCATCAAGTTCCGCAGATAACCGCTCACGTGCGTTGTCTGCGTCCGCTTCAATCATTTCGCTGCGTGCGATGTCTTCCGCAATCCGCCGCGCATCATCGTCCGCGCGCGCGATAATTGCGTCAGCTTCCGCGAGATCACGTTCAAGCCCAACGCGTACGCCTTCAAGCCGGCGTAAAACGGCGGCCGCCACCATTTCTTCTTCACGCAAAGGCGGCAGGGCGTCACGCGCTGTTTCGGCAAGGCGCGCGGCTTCTGAAGCGCTCTGCACCGCGTCAGCGACAAGCCGCTCAGCATCACGCAACGCCGCCTGTGATTCCGCGGCTGCTTCACGCGCTTCGATCCAACGGCGATGGAATAGCAAAGCTTCAGTTTGACGTATTGTTTCCGCCAGGCTGCGATAGCGTTCGGCCTGGCGCGCTTGCTTGCGCAAATTCGCTGCCTGCGCCTCAATTTCTGCAAGCACTTCGTCAAGACGCGTGAGATTTGCTTCCGCAGCGCGTAGTTTAAGGTCTGCTTCGTGACGGCGCGCATGAAGCCCGGCGATTCCGGCTGCGTCCTCGATAATGCGGCGGCGATTCTCAGGCTTGGACGCGATCAGATCACTGACTTGTCCTTGCCGTACTAATGCAGGCGAGTTGGCGCCCGTCGCCGCGTCGGCGAAAAGTAGCTGAACGTCCTTGGCGCGGACTTCCTTACCGTTGATCCGATAGGTTGATCCAAGGCCGCGGCGGATACGGCGCGTGATTTCGAGTTCATCGCTTTTATCGAAAGGCGCTGGGGCTTTGCCGATCGCATCGGCAAGAACGAGGGCGACTTCCGCATGTTCACGCGCGGGCCGCCCCGCGCTGCCAGCGAAGATCACTTCGTCCATATCGTCGGCCCGCATGCTCTTTGCGCTCGTTGCGCCCATCACCCAACGCACGGCCTCAAGCAAATTGGATTTGCCACAACCGTTCGGCCCGACGACGCCCGTCAGTCCGTCTTCGATCGGCGCCTTTGCGGGATCGACAAAGCTTTTGAAGCCAGCGAGGCGCAGCTCGGTTATGTGCATGCGCGCGCCCGCATCAATTATCCCGCAATCGCAGCATCGATCGCGGCCGAGAGCCCGGGATATGTCATCACGCTTGGATCTTCGAGCTTGCGGCCATTGAGGACAAGCGTTGGCGTGCCCGTAATATTGAACTGACGCTGGCCGGCTTCAACGGTTTGTTGAATGCGCGCGATGCCCGCCTCATCGTTGATGCAGTTCATCACCTGCTCTTCGCCCAGGCCGGCTTGAGCGCCGATCTCGATAAGTTTCGCCCGCACGCCCTCGAATGTGCCGGACGCGAACATTGCTTGCTGCTGATCGAACAAAATGCCGACGCGCGAGAGGTATTGCTCGGGGCTAGCGCCGCCGCAGCGCGCGAGTTGAAAACCAGCGACTGCGACTTGCGCTGGCGCGGTTGGATATTCACGGAAGATGAAGCGCACTTTGCCCGTGTCGATATAATTCGTCTTGAGCTGGTCCCACACGGTCGCGTGGAACTCCGCGCAATGCGAGCATGTGACAGAGGCATATTCGATCAGCGTTGCCGGCGCGTTCTCAGCGCCGATGGCCATGTCCCCTTCGGTGCTCGCGCCGCCGCCAGAGCCATTGCAGGCTGCGAGGGCGGCTGCGCCAAGGATGATGAGCTCACGGCGTTGGAGGAGCATGAACAGGCCTTTATGCGTAATGAAAGACAGCGACGCTCTCTACGCGCAAAGAGGTTCTCCCGCCAAGGCGGCTAACGCTGTGGGCTTCGCGCGGGGCTAGCGGCGCGCCATTGCCCGCCCAAGCCGCAAAAGCGCAGCCTGGAGCGCGGAGTCTTCAATACCGCCGACGCTCTCCGCTAGGTTACGCTCTTCGTCCGGCGAGAGCGCGCGGGGAATTGAGCGGACATTGCTTGCCGCCTTAGGGATCGCCCCTTGCTCCACTTTGATGGTCTTGATCGCGGCGCCGGCGAGCTTGCACCGCTCAAGGATCAACGGAATTTGATGCTGTATAAAGGGCGCCAGCGCGCTCGGCGCTTTAAGCGTAAG
>JBEVOS010000151.1:0-7717 GCA_040507435.1 Caulobacterales bacterium
CGCCGTCGAATATGACATCGACTTTTCCGGCGACGGCCTGAACAATTTCTTCGAGGCAATCGATCGTCGCGGGCGACGTATCCAATTGGCGACCGCCGTGATTGGACACCCAAACATGCGCGTCGATATCCGCACAACGCTTCGCGTCCTCGCCGTGCGTCACGCCTTTGACCGCAAACGCGCCCCCCCACGTGTCTCGCATCCAGGCAGCGTCTTTCCAAGTCACGCCACGGTCAAACTGGCTATTGATGAATTCTATGATCCCAATATCCGTCGCAGAGCCCTTGAAATTCGCCGCTGTGATCTTCGGATGCGTCATGAGATTCCAAAGATATTCCGGCTTCGCGAGCACGTTGCGAACTGTTTTGTAGTTAAGCTTTGGCGGCACGGTGAAGTCGTTGCGCGGATCGCGCTCGCGATTGCCCGCAACGGGCACATCGACAGTCAAAATCAATCCTGTGAAGCCCGCATCCTTCGCACGCTGCAAAATTTCCGTCACGAGTCCGCGATCTTTCCACACATAGACTTGAAACCATTTCGGCCCGCTCGTTGCCTTCGCAATGTCTTCAATCGACGTCGACCCGATCGTGGAGAGCGAATAAACCGTCCCAAAAGTTTGCGCGGCGCGCGCCATGGCCCGCTCGCCGTCGTGATGAAAGAGGCGCTGCGTCGCCGTTGGGCTCACGATGAACGGTACGGGCAGATCGTGGCCCATCACCCGCGTGGAAAGATCCACCTCCCGAACGTCAACGAGCGCATCCCAAACCAGCCGATATGCTTGGAGACGCGCCGTGCTTTGCCCCAGCGTGGTTTCATCCTCAGCGGCGCCGTCGATGTAGTCGAACACCATCTTCGGAAGCCGCCGCTGCGCGAGCGCCCGCAGATCGGCAATATTGATGGCCTTCGCGACCCGCCCGCGCATTCGCATCTCCTCCAGCAGATCGCTTTGTCGCGTCAGAACGCGTCCCTGTCAGCCCTGCCCAAGCGCGCTTTTGCGAGCCGCTCGCAAAACGCTGCCCGTAAACAGCGCGGCTGAGGGCTCCAATTGGCGGCCAAGCCTTTGAAATTAACACTTGCCCCTGCTACGGGGCTCTTTTGAGCACGATCATTACACGGACACGTATTTGCGTATGACCACGGGCACGCCCCCGCAACAAGGCCTGTACGACCCCCGCAATGAGCATGACGCCTGTGGCGTTGGCTTTGTGGTTAACGTCAAGGGCTTGAAATCAAACGAAATTGTTCAGCAGGGCCTGCAAATCCTGGTCAATATCGATCACCGCGGCGCGGTGGGCGCGGACCCGCTCATGGGCGATGGCGCGGGCATATTGATTCAAACCCCGGACGCGCTCCTGCGCGCCTGGGCGGAAAAATCGCGGATCGACCTGCCAGCGCCCGGCGCCTATGGCGTGGCGATGTGCTTCCTGCCGCGCAACGAACAGGCGCGCGAAGCGGCGATCACGCAATTCGAAAAATTCATCCGCGTCGAGCACCAAAAATTGCTCGGCTGGCGGGACGTGCCGATCGACACGGCCGGCCTGGGCGCCGCCGTGCTGGAAGGCATGCCGGTTATCAAGCAAGCGATCGTGGCCAAGGGGCAGGCGCTGCTGGATCAGGACGCGTTCGAGCGTAAGCTGCTCTCGATCCGCAAACAGATGCAAAACCCGCTTTCGGAAATTGCCCGTAAGCGCAACCTGCCAGAGCTTGTCGATTTCTACATGCCGTCCTTCTCGACGCGCACGATCGTCTACAAAGGCCTCCTGCTCGCGAACCAAGTCGGCAGCTTTTATAAAGACCTCAACGATCCGCTCTGCCAAAGCGCGCTTGCGCTCGTGCACCAGCGCTTTTCGACCAACACGTTCCCTTCCTGGAAACTCGCGCACCCTTATCGCTTCATCGCGCACAACGGCGAGATCAACACCGTCCGCGGCAACGTCAATTGGATGTATGCGCGCCGCCGCACGATGGAGAGCGAACTTCTCGGGCCCGATCTCGATAAGATGTGGCCGCTGATCCCGCATGGTCAGAGCGATACGGCGTGCCTCGACAACGCGCTCGAATTGCTGGTCGCGGGCGGCTATCCGCTTGCGCACGCGATGATGATGCTGATCCCGGAGGCGTGGGCGGGCAATCCGCTGATGGATCCGAAACGCCGCGCTTTCTACGAATATCACGCCGCAATGATGGAGCCGTGGGACGGCCCCGCCGCGATCGCGTTCACGGACGGCCGCCAGATCGGCGCGACGCTCGACCGCAACGGCCTTCGTCCAGCGCGCTTCATCGTGACCGACGATGACATGGTGATCCTCGCGTCTGAGGCGGGCGTGCTGCCCATTCCCGACGAGAAGATCGTGCGCAAATGGCGCCTGCAGCCCGGCAAAATGCTGCTGATCGATCTCGAACAAGGCCGCATCATCGAAGACGAGGAAATCAAAAAGCTCCTCGCAGAAGAACAGCCTTACGAAGAATGGCTGCAGAAGACGCAATTCAAACTGGAGGAATTGCCGGAGCTCAGCGAAAACGGCCACGACCAGCGCGGCGATAACGCGCCCTCGCTGCTCGATCGTCAGCAAATGTTCGGATACACGCAGGAAGACGTCGGTTTCTTCCTCGAACCGATGGCCGCCATCGGCGATGATCCGATCGGCTCGATGGGCACGGACACGCCGCTCGCCGTGCTCTCGCGCAAGCCGAAGCTGCTCTACAATTATTTCAAACAGAATTTCGCGCAGGTGACGAACCCGCCGATCGATCCGATCCGCGAAGAACTCGTCATGTCGCTCGTGTCGATGATCGGTCCGCGTCCCAATCTGCTTGGCCGCGCCGCCGGCTCGCATAAACGGCTCGAAGTTTCGCAGCCGGTTCTGACCAATACCGATCTGGAAAAAATCCGCGCCATTCACGATCTGCTCGACGGCGCGTTTCGCACCGCGACCATCGACATCACTTACGACGCACGCGATGGCGCAGAAGGCCTCGAAAAAGCGCTCGACCGCATCACGCTCGAAGCCACCGATAAAGTGCTCGACGACACCAACATCTTGATCTTGTCCGATCGTGCTGGCGGCCCCGATCGCATCCCGGTTCCCGCACTGCTCGCGACAGCAGCGGTGCACCACAAACTGATCAAGCAAGGCCTTCGGATGCAAACGGGCTTGGTGATCGAGTCCGGCGAAGTCCGCGAAGTGCACCATTTCTGCGCGCTCGCAGGCTATGGCGCCGAGGCCGTGAACCCCTATCTCGCATTCGAAACGCTCGAAAACATTCGCGTGCAAACGGGAATGAAGCAAAGCGCGAAAGAGGTTCAGAAGAATTATATCAAAGCGATCGGCAAAGGCATTTTGAAGGTGATGTCCAAAATGGGCATCTCTACCTATCAATCGTATTGCGGGGCGCAGATTTTCGACGCGGTCGGCCTCTCGTCTGATTTCGTTGAACGATACTTCACCGGCACCGCAACCACCATCGAAGGCGCGAGCCTTCCGGAAGTCGCTGAAGAAGCCGTTGCGCGCCATCGCGCGGCATATGGCGACAATCCAATCTACGCGGGCATGCTCGATGTCGGCGGTGATTACGCTTACCGTATCCGCGGCGAAGATCACGCCTGGACGCCGGAAAGCGTCTCCAAGCTTCAGCACGCCGTGCGCGGCAATCTCCCGAACGACTACAAAGCTTTCGCGGCCAGCATCAATGAGCAAAGCGAACGCTTGCTGACGATCCGCGGCCTGATGGAATTCAAATGGGCGGCGAAACCAATCCCGCTTGAAGAAGTCGAGCCGGCGAGCGAGATCGTCAAACGCTTCGCAACCGGCGCAATGAGCTTCGGCTCGATCAGCCGCGAAGCGCACACGACGCTTGCGATCGCAATGAACCGCATCGGCGGACGTTCGAACACGGGCGAAGGCGGCGAAGAGCCAGATCGCTTCAAGCCGATGAAAAATGGCGACACGATGCGTTCGCGCATCAAGCAGGTCGCCTCCGGCCGCTTTGGCGTCACGACCGAATATCTCGTCAACGCGGATGATATTCAGATCAAAATGGCGCAAGGCGCAAAGCCGGGCGAAGGCGGCCAATTGCCGGGACACAAGGTCGATAAAAACATCGCCAAAGTGCGCCACTCGACGCCAGGCGTCGGCCTCATCTCGCCGCCGCCGCATCACGACATCTACTCGATCGAAGATCTCGCGCAGCTTATTCACGATTTGAAAAACGTGAACCCCTCCGCGCGCATCAGCGTGAAGCTTGTCTCCGAAGTCGGCGTCGGCACGGTTGCAGCGGGCGTTTCGAAAGCCCGCGCCGATCACGTCACGATCTCCGGTTACGAAGGCGGCACAGGCGCATCCCCGCTCACCTCGCTGACGCATGCTGGCTCGCCATGGGAAATCGGCCTTGCTGAAACGCAGCAAACGCTCGTGCTCAACGAATTGCGTTCACGCATCGCCGTGCAGGTCGACGGCGGCCTGCGCACCGGCCGCGATGTCGCCATCGGAGCACTGCTTGGCGCGGATGAGTTTGGCTTTGCAACGGCGCCCCTCATCGCCGCCGGCTGCATCATGATGCGCAAATGTCACCTGAACACCTGCCCGGTCGGCGTCGCGACGCAAGACCCGGTGCTGCGCAAGCGCTTCACCGGCGCGCCTGAGCACGTGATCAATTACTTCTTCTTCGTCGCCGAAGAACTGCGCGAGATCATGGCCAAACTCGGCATTCGCACGCTGAAGGAGATGACGGGCCGCGTCGATCTCCTCGACATGCGCAAAGCCGTTTCGCATTGGAAAGCAAAAGGCGTCGATCTTTCGAAGCTGCTTTATCGAGCGCCGGCGAAGGCAGGCGTCGATATCGTCCACACGCAAACGCAGGATCACGGCCTCGATAAAGCGCTCGATCACAAACTGATCGCCGGCGCGAAGGCCGCCCTCGCCAAGAAAACCCCCGTCCGCATCGAAGAGACGATCATCAACGTCAACCGCACGGCCGGTGCGATGCTTTCCGGCGAAGTTGCGAAGAAATACGGTCACGCCGGTCTGCCGGAGGATACGATCTCGATCCGTCTGCAAGGCACGGCGGGACAAAGCTTCGGCGCATTCCTGGCGCGCGGCGTGACGCTCGATTTGCACGGCGACGGCAACGATTATGTCGGCAAGGGTCTTTCGGGCGGCCGCGTCATCGTCCAACCACCGGAAGATGCAAAGCGCGATCCCACCGACAACATTATCGTCGGCAACACCGTGCTCTACGGCGCGATCGCAGGTGAAGCTTATTTCGAAGGCGTCGCTGGTGAGCGTTTCGCAGTGCGCAATTCCGGCGCGATCGCAGTTGTCGAAGGCGTCGGCGATCACGGCTGCGAATACATGACTGGCGGCGTTGTCGTCGTGCTCGGCAAAACCGGGCGCAATTTCGCGGCCGGCATGTCGGGCGGCGTGGCTTACGTCTACGATCCCGATCATGTCTTCGATGGGCTCTGCAACAAGGCCATGGTCGCGGTCGAGCGTCTCGGCGAAGTGGAAGCCGCCGGCGAAGATCCGGATGCGCCGCGCCAACGCGCTGCAAGCGTCGAGGATTCCGGCATGGGCGATATGCTTCGTTTTGACGATGCGCGTCTGCGCATTTTGATCGAACGGCACCTCCTTCACACAGGCTCGGCGCGCGCGCGTGCAATTCTCGACAATTGGGAAATGTCGCGCGCAGCTTTCGTGAAAGTGACGCCGCACGATTACAAGCGCGCGCTTACGGACCTGAAAGCCGAACGCGCCGCCGTCATCGCCGCCGAATAACAAGACCGCTAAGGGATAACGAAAATGGGCAAGCCGACTGGCTTCCTTGAGATCGAACGCAAAGATCGCGGCTACGAAAAGCCTGGCAAGCGTCTCAAGAATTATCAGGAATTCGTCGAGCGCATGGCGCCCGAGAAAGTGCGCGAGCAAGCTGCGCGCTGCATGAATTGCGGCATTCCGTTCTGTTTGGGAACGGGCGCAGTAGCACCGGGCACGCCCGGCTGCCCCGTCAACAATCAAATTCCGGATTGGAACGATCTCGTCTATCGTGATCAGTGGAAGACAGCGCTCGACAATCTCCACTCCACCAACAATTTCCCGGAATTTACTGGCCGCATCTGCCCTGCGCCGTGCGAAGCGTCGTGCACGCTGAACATCGACGACAACCCCGTCACGATCAAAACGATCGAATGCGAAATCGTCGATCGTGGTTGGGATGAGGGCCTCATCAAACCGCAAATGGCGCCGCACGGCACCGGCAAGCGCATCGCAATCGTAGGCTCCGGCCCTGCTGGCCTCGCCTGCGCCCAGCAGCTCGCGCGCGCCGGCCATGCGCCAACCGTATTTGAAAAGAATGCTCGCATTGGCGGCCTGCTGCGCTACGGCATTCCCGACTTTAAAATGGAAAAGCACCACATCGACCGGCGCATCAAACAGATGGAAGCCGAAGGGGTTCTTTTCCGTACCGAAATCAATATCGGCGTTGATGTGAAAATCGAACGCGTTCTCGACGATTACGAAGTTGTCGTGCTGGCAGGCGGCGCTGAAAAACCGCGCGACCTGGAAGTGCCCGGCCGCGATCTCGACGGCATTCATTTCGCGATGGATTTTCTGCGCCAGCAGAACAAACGCAATGCGGGCGATGATGAAAAGCGCGCCGCACCGACCGGAACCATCTCGGCGAAAGGCAAGCATGTGGTTGTCATCGGCGGCGGCGATACCGGCTCCGATTGCATCGGCACATCGAACCGTCACGGCGCGGCTTCGGTCACGCAGCTCGAAATCATGCCAGAGCCCCCCGTGAAGGAAAACAAATCCCTCACCTGGCCGGATTGGCCTTTGAAACTGCGCACCTCGTCGTCGCATGAAGAAGGCGTCGATCGCGAATTCGCCGTCGTCACCAAACAAGCCATTGGCGAACACGGCAAAGTTAAAGCCATCGTCTGCGCGCGCATTGAATTCGTCGCCGACGAAAACGGCCGCCAAGTGATGCGCGAAGTCGAAGGCAGCGAGTTCGAGTTGAAAGCCGATCTCGTCCTGCTGGCGATGGGCTTCACCGGCCCCATCGTTCCAGGCCTCATCGAGCAAACCAAAGCTGCGCTCGATCCGCGCGGCAATGTGGCGGCGAGCACGAACGACTACAAAACCTCGCAAGCGCGCATCTTCGCCTGTGGGGACATGCGGCGCGGCCAAAGCCTCGTCGTCTGGGCGATCCGCGAAGGCCGCCAATGCGCACGCGCGGTAGACGAGTTCCTGATGGGCAAGAGCGAGCTTCCGCGCTGAGCGCGTCCTACGACGCAATCGTTGTCGGCGGCGGCGCTGCGGGCCTCTTTTGCGCCGCGCTTGCTGGCCAGCGCGGCGCGCGCGTCTTGCTGCTGGAGCACAATCAGGATGTCGGCGCGAAAATTCTGATATCCGGCGGCGGCCGCTGCAACTTCACGAACCGCGATGCTGGACGCGCCGAACGGTTCATCTCCGCCAACCCGCATTTCGCCCGCTCCGCGCTGGCGCGCTTCACACCCGCCGATTTCATCGCGCTGATCGAGAAGCACCGCATCGCCTATTACGAAAAAACGCTCGGCCAATTGTTCGGCGAGGGCGTGGGCGCCGCACGCAAGATCGTGCGAATGCTGCTCGACGAATGCGACGCGGGCGGCGTCGAAATTCATACGGGCGTGGGTATCAGTAGCGTCACGAAAACGGATCGCTTTCACCTCGAAACC
>JBEVOS010000177.1:0-12532 GCA_040507435.1 Caulobacterales bacterium
CTTTCCGTCATCGTGCCCGCTATATCGAATGCGTTGAGCAGTACGTCCTCAGCCGCCGGGCCGCGCGCTGCGAGCAAATCGAGCGCCGCGGTTTTAAGCGCGCGGCGCCCGGCTGCGTCAGCGCTTGCCGAGAAGGGCTCTTCGCTGCGCTGACGCGCGATCGCTTCAAGCCGCGGCCCAAGCTGCGAAACCACAACACCGCGCACATGCTCGCGCGCATCGTAAAGCTTATCGGGGTCGGGCTTCTCCGCCGCTTGTATAAGTTCGGGAAGATCCGGCAGGCGCAGCGCGAGCGCCGCGAAAGCGGGATCTTCCTGCGCGCGGTCGAGTTCGCGCGACAAGGCGGTGGCGAGCGCCGCCGGATCGGGCGCAGCCTTTCCGCTTGCGAGCGCGATCATCATTTGGCGCGCGATCGTTTGCCCAGCTTCCCAGCGCGTAAAGGGATCGGGATCGTGGGCCATCTGCCCAAGCCGGTCTTCGACCGTCAGATCGTCATGCAGCGCAACGGGCGCGGAGAAGTCACGCAGCACCGATGCGATCGGCTCTTTCGCCACGCCTTCAAAACGGATCACCGCCTCATCGCCCTCGAGCACGAATGCGTGCTCCTGCCGCGCCGCAGGGGCGCCGGGGAGGCGGGCGGCAAGCAATGCGCCATCGCGCGAAACGAAGCCGATGCGAAGCGGAATCGGCAAAGCGCGCTTCGTGCTTTGGCCCGGTGTCGCCGCCGTCTTCTGCGACAGCTTCATCTCATACGTGCGGCTCGCCGCATCGTATTGGCCGGATATGCTGAGCTGCGGCGTGCCGGCCTGATGATACCACGCGAAAAAATCGCTGAGATCGCGCTGCGAAGCTTCGGCGAAACACGCGATGAAATCTTCGACTGTCGAAGCGGTGCCGTCCCGCCGCTCGAAGTAAAGCTGCATGCCTTTGTCGAATGCGTCGGCGCCGATCAGCTGCTTCAGCATCCGGATGAGCTCAGCGCCTTTTTCATACACAGTCGCCGTGTAGAAATTGTCGATCTTTACGTAACTCGTCGGCCGCACAGGATGAGCGAGTGGGCCGGCATCTTCTGCGAACTGCCGTCCGCGTAGCCGCTTCACATCCTTGATGCGCTGAACCGGGCGCGAACGCTGATCTGCGGAAAATTCTTGATCGCGGAAAACCGTAAGCCCTTCTTTCAGGCACAGCTGAAACCAATCGCGGCAGGTGATCCGGTCGCCTGTCCAATTGTGGAAATACTCGTGCCCGACGACGCTTTCGATCGCTTCGAAATCGAGATCGGTCGCCGTCTCTGGATCGGCGAGAATATAGGCCGCGTTGAATATATTGAGGCCCTTATTTTCCATCGCGCCGACATTGAAATCGCGTACGGCCACGATATTGAAGACGTCGAGATCATATTCGCGCTTGAACGCCTCTTCGTCCCATTTCATCGAACGCTTCAAGCAATCCATGGCGTACGTTGCACGGCGCGCTTCACCCGGATCGACATGTATCCCAAGCGTGACGCGGCGGCCCGACATCGTCGTGAAGTGATCCTCGATGGAATCGAATGCGCCCGCGACCAGCGCGAAGAGATAGGACGGCTTGGGATGCGGATCGTCCCACACCGCGTAGTGCCGCCCGTTCGGCAGATCGCCGCTTTCGACACAATTGCCGTTGGAAAGCAGCGTCGGATAAGCGGCCTTATCGGCATCCAAGCGCACGCGATACGTCGCGAGCACGTCTGGCCGGTCGAGGAAGTAGGTGATGGTGCGAAAACCTTCAGGCTCGCATTGCGTGCAGAAACGGCCGCCCGATTGATAAAGCCCCTCCAGATGCGTGTTTTGCGCGGGCGCAATCTTCGTCACGACCTCAAGCACAAACGAAGCAGGCGGTGCATGAACGACAAGAGCGCCAGGCTCGATCGCATATTCATCCGCGCCGAGCGTGCGTCCGTCGATTGCGATGCTGAGAAGTTCGAGCCGTTCGCCCACGAGCGTGAGCGGGCGCACATCAGCGCCTTGACGCGCCACGTGAGAGCGCGCCGTCACCACCGTATCGTCGGGCTCAAGGGTGAAGTCGAGCGCGATCGACGTAATGAGATAATCTGGCGGACTATAATCGCTGAGACGGATAGGGGCGGAATCGGCGTCGCGCATGCGCTTCTCCAAAAGGGAAGCGCTCTAGTTGGACGTCAAATCCGGCGAAATCAATGCGCCCGAGCGGCCGCCGCCTATTCGGCGGCGAAGGCTGAGGCGGGCGCAGCGCCAGGGGCGCGGTAGACCGATTGCAGAATAATCGCCGCCTGTTCCGCCAATTGGCGAAGCTGCGGCGCTGTTTCATGCGGTTGGTTGCGGGCGAAATCGATCAGCTCCCGCGAGACGCGCAAAAGCCGGAGACTATTGGCCATAACACGGGCTTGCCGCTCGATCCGCTCCGGGTCGCGGTCATATTCCGACATGGGCACGCGCCAGCCGCCCCAATCGCGCTCGTCCGTGACGACGACGGGAAACGAGCCCGGAAAGGGATGCCGGCTGTCGCCTGGTTCTGAAATCAATTTATTCGGTGCGCGGATAATCCGCCAAAGCTCAGTCTCGATGAGATCGGGGCGCTCAGGCTCGCGATCTTCAGCCGCCAATTCGTGCGCTTGAAATTCACGTCCAAGACCGACGTCGTAATGAATGCGCAAAGGTTCTTCGACGCCCTTCACCCATTGCGGAACGACATGTTCGACCTGCGCCCACGTGCCCACCGGCTTAACGTAAACGCGCTGGCCTTTGTGAAAGGAGGCCTTCGCCATAAATAGCTCCGCACTTTGCGAGAGCAAATTTCTTAACGCGAAGCTGTTGCTGCTTTGTGAATGAAACGCCGGATGGGAGCGTTTTTCATCGTTAAGAACGAAGTTAAGGCGCACGCTTCGCAGCGGCGCCTTAACCCAATCGTTAATGCCTTATGGCGTGCGCGGGTTGCCATCCGTCGTTTCATCAACGCGCTCTTGCACGTGTTCACCGGCTTGTTCGATATCCTCGCCAGCGCCGCGAACGGTGTGGCAGCCAGCAGCGGCGGTGGCGGCAAGCATGGCGAACATAATGGCGGCAGGCAGTGCCTTGCGATCAAGCAAGTTCATCGAATTCTCCAATCCTCAATTGCGACGTTCCATCCACGTCACTGGGATTTGAACGCCATTCCCTGCAGACGGTTCCATATTGTAAATTTTCACGCCGAGATTGATTAACGGGCGGCGCTGGCCGCCGTGGAGAGGGCGCATGGGCTTGCCAGAGCCCGGCCGCGAGCCACTAAAATAAAACTTTTGTGATGTGTGAGCATGGCGGCGTTGGCGCAATAGATTGGGTTGTGCACGGTTCCAAACTTCCGCCTCAATCAGCCCCAAATCCCAATATCCAGGATTTTACACTCCAGGCGGTGACGAGCTTTTGGCGCACGCGCGCTCTCTGGCTCGCGGCGCGCTTGGGCGTCGCGGACGCCGTTCCTGACTTAGGAGCGTCACTGGATGGCATCGCCGCGAAAACGGGCGCCCGCCCTGCGCCATTGTTACGGCTGATGAGCGTGCTCGTCGCGGAAGGTTTGTTCTCCATAGAGGAGGACGGCTCATATGTACGCACACCGCAGGGTGATCTTTTGCGGAGCGATCATCCCCTATCTCAGCGCGCTTTGATCGATGTGTTGCTCGGCGGCGAACATTACGACGCCTGGGGCGCGCTTGAAGCCTCGATGCGGACTGAGATCTCAGGGTTTGAGGCGCATCACGGCGTGGATTGGGTGTCCTATTATCGCGCCAATCCGGAGGCGGCGCGCGCCTTCGCCCGCGCCATGACAGGCACGACGAGCGCGTTTGAGAACGCCGTGCTCGCCGCCGATCCGTTTCCGTCATTCCGTTGCGGCGTCGATATCGGCGGCGCCGATGGCGGCCTGATTGCGCGCCTTCTGCAAATAATACCGAAGCAAACGGCGTCGTGTTTGATTTGCCCAATGTTGTGAAAGCGTGCGGCGGGCGCGGCATGGGCGGCAGGCTGACGCGTGAAGGCGGCGATTTTTTTGACCGCGTGCCGGAGGGCGCCGACCTCTACATTCTGAAATTCATCCTCCACGATTGGGATGATGAGCGCTCGGTGAAAATCCTGCGCAATGTCCGCGCTGCGATGGCTGAAGGCGCCCGCGTTGCAGTGATCGAAGCGGTTCTGCCGCCAACCCCTGTGCCGCACCCGGCATGGCTGATGGATCTCAACATGCTGGCCATCACCGAGGGACGGGAGCGCACCGCGGCGGAATATGGCGCGCTCTTTGAGGCGGCGGGGCTCGTTCTCCAGCGCGTCGTCGATACCGCCTCGCCCCTCAGCGTGCTGATCGCGGCGGCCCGGCCCGAATAGGCGCATCGAGTAGAGGGCGGGGCGAACGCGCGCTAAGAGTGAGCGATGCTGAGCGCACATGACGCCACGATCCTTGCCACGAGCTTCATCGTGTCCGCGCGCGCCGTGCTTTGGTCTCTGCCGGTCGCAATCGCGTTTGCCTACGTTCTCTCGCGGCCGCGCTTTCCCGGAAAAAGTGTGATCGACGCCTTCGCGCATTTGCCGCTTGTGCTGCCGCCGGTTCTGATCGGCTTCATGATGCTTCTGGTTCTGGGCCGGCGCGGACCGATCGGCGGCTGGCTCGACCAAACCTTCGGCGTGCAGCTTGCCTTCTCCAGCGAAGGGGCATCGCTCGCGACGGCGGTCATGGCGTTTCCGCTGATGGTGCGTGCGATCCGATTGTCATTTGAAGCGACGGACGCGCGCTATTTTCAGGCCGCCGCCTTGCTGCGCGCGGGGCCTTGGGATCGCTTTGCGTCCGTCGCATTACCGCTCGCTGCGCCGGGCGTGCTTGCAGGCGCCGCCACCGCGTTCGCGGCGGGTCTTGGCGAGTTCGGCGCCGTCATAACCTTTGCATCGAACATTGAAGGTGAAACGCAAACCTTGCCGCTCGCTATCTATTCCGCGTTGCAGGTTCCGGGCGGCGAAGAAACAGCGCTCCGTCTGGCCCTTTACTCATTCACGCTTGCGATCGCGGGTCTTGGCGCCGCCGAAGCATTGCAGGCGTGGGCGCGCCGGCGGCTTCAAGCATGAGCGTGTTGGAGATCGGCGCGCAGTTGAAGCGCGGCGCCTTTATGTTGAACGCCAAAACGTCTGCGCCGCTCGACGGCGTGACTGTGATTTTCGGTCCGTCAGGCGCAGGAAAATCATTGCTGCTGTCCGCGATTGCTGGCCTGGCGCGCATAGAGGCGGGAAAGATCGTGCTCGCTGATCGCGTGCTCGATGCGCCTTCTGAGCGCGTGCGCGTTCCCCCGCATGAACGCGGCGTCGGCATGGTGTTTCAAGACGCGCGCCTCTTTCCGCATTTGAGCGTGCGCGGCAATCTTGCTTACGCCGAACGCCGCGCGCCAGCACACAAAACGCGTTTATCGCTCGCCGAAGCGGCCAAAGAATTTGATATCGCCGATCTGCTCGAACGGCGCGTGCGCAATCTGTCGGGCGGAGAGCAGGGTCGGGTCGCGCTGGCGCGCGCGATTCTTTCTGCGCCCGATCTGCTCTTGCTCGATGAACCGTTTGCGGCGCTCGACCGTCCGCGCCGCCGCGCATTTCTATCGTCGCTGCGCGGCATTCACGAGCGCCATGCGCTGCCCATGATCGTCGTCACGCATCAGATCGATGACGCTGCGTCGATCGCCGATCATGTAATCGGTTTACGCGGCGGTTCCGTCGTTGCGGCTGGCGCAATTGCGCAGACGGTCGCCACAGAAGCGTTTCAATCCTTGCTCGATCCGCATGACGTGGGCGCTGCTGTTCCCCTTGATGCGCTTGCCAGCCGCGCTCAACGCCGCGAGCGCGCCGCTTGGGTGCGCGCCGACCACGTCTTGCTCGCGCGTGTGCGCCCCGAAGGCATTTCCGCACGCAATATCTGGGAAGCAAAAGTTTCGTCCATCAAACATGAAGCGGATGGCGCGATCCTCGTTGGCGTCGAAACCAAGTTTGGCCCCATCTCCGCACGCATCACGTCCGAGGCGGCGCAAGAATTGGAACTCGCGCCCGGCAAATCTCTTTGGGCGATTGTCAAAGCGCACGCTGTCTAAACCGCACATCGCGAATGCTGATTTGGCGCGCGCCGCCCGCCATGCTCTAACCGGCCGCGAAGAGGAACGGTATGGCAGGCGAAGCAAGCGGCGTTGAACTAGGGCAGGCGGTGGCGTTGTTGACGGCGGGCGTTGTCGCCGTGCCGATTTTCCGCAAACTCGGCCTCGGCTCAGTCCTTGGCTATCTCGCTGCGGGCTTAGCGATCGGCCCATTCGGCTTCAGATTGTTCAACGATCCCGAAGCGATCCTCCATGTCGCCGAACTCGGCGTGGTCATGTTCCTCTTTCTCATCGGTCTCGAAATGCGCCCGGCGAAATTATGGGCGTTGCGTGGCGATATTTTCGGCCTTGGCGCAGCGCAAGTTGTTGCGAGCGCGGCTTTGCTCTCTCTGATTGGGATCGGTGCAGGTCTCCCACCGCAAGCAGCGATCATCGGCGCCTCTGGCTTCGTGCTCTCGTCCACCGCCGTCATTATGAAAATGCTTGACGATTCCGGCGAGACCGCAACGCCTGCGGGCCAGCGCGCCGTGTCGATCCTGCTGCTCGAAGATATCATGATTGTGCCGCTGCTCGCGCTTGTCGCGGCGTTTGCGGCGATGAACGGCGTGCATGAATCGGATGCGCCGCTCTGGCGCACGATCCTTGTTGGCCTTGTATCGATTGCGGCGGTGTTCGCGGCGGGCAAATGGCTGCTCAATCCCATGTTCGGCATTTTGGCGCGCACCGGCGCACGTGAAGTTATGACGGCCGCCGCCTTGCTGGTGGTTTTAGGCGCTGCGCTTTTCATGCAGCTCGGCGGCTTGTCGATGGCGATGGGCGCGTTTCTCGCAGGCGTGCTGCTCTCGGAATCGACCTTCCGGCATCAATTAGAAGCCGACGTCGAGCCGTTTCGTGGAATCCTCCTGGGGCTGTTCTTCCTCGGCGTCGGCATGTCGCTCAATCTTGAGGTCGTGATCACGGAATGGCGGCTTGTCGTGCTTGGCGTGCTGGCGTTCGTGGTCGTCAAATCGCTTGCCGTGTTTGGGATCGCGCGGGCGTTCGGCGCCGATAACCGCGAAGCAATCCAGCGCGCGGCGCTCTTTGCGCAGGGTGGCGAATTCGCGTTCGTTCTTTATTCGGCAGCGTTTGCGGGCGGCGTGTTCGACGCGCGCCTCTCTGCATCCATGACGGCGATCGTCATTCTCTCCATGGCGTTGACGCCGCTTGTCGTACTCGCGACAGAACGCTTCCTGCCCGCGCCAAAGGAGAGCATGGACGGCATCGACGAGGCAGCCGGCCTTGAGGGACGCGTATTGTTCATCGGCTTCGGCCGCTTTGCGCAGGTCGTCAGTCAGCCGCTTTTAGCTAAAGGCGTCGATGTTTCGATCATCGAAACCGATATTGAGATGATCCGCGCCGCGGGCGATTTCGGTTTCAAAGTCTATTACGGCGATGGGGCGCGCCTCGACGTGCTGCGTTCCTCCGGGGCAGGCACGGCGGAAGCGATCCTCGTCTGCGTCGATAAGCAGGACGTCGCCGATCGTATCGTGGAACTCGCGAAAGCGGAGTTTCCGCACGCCAAGCTTTTCGTGCGCGCGTTCGATCGGGGGCATGTCCTCCGTCTGATCGAAGCAGGCGTGGATTACCAAATCCGCGAGACGTTCGAATCCGCGCTCGAATTTGGCCGCAGCGTATTGACCGTCCTTGGCTTTGAAGAAGAGGAGGCCGCCGAAGCCATCGCCGATGTGCGTGAGCGGGATTCCCAGCGCCTTGAATTGCAAATCGCTGGCGGGCTCACGGCCGGCCGCTCGCTGATGCGCGGCAATATGCAAACGCCGCAACCCGCGCCGCTTGTCGTGCCGCGCCGCGAAGGCAAGGCGCTGAACGATGAAGCCGCCGAAGCCATTCGCCGCGACGGCGGTCAAGGCGAACCCGCCTAGCCTAAAGCACGCCGGCTTTCGCCCAGGCTTCTTTCGGCCAGCGCTGATGCACCCAGAACCATTGTTCGGGCGCCTCGCGAATGCGCGCTTCCATGAATTGATTGATGCGCGCGACGCTCGCGGGAATTTCCGTTTCCGGCGGCGCATCGTGATCGAGCGGAAGCGGATCATAGCACGTCACGCGAAAGCGCGCGCCTTTGAGGCGTTTCACGCTCATCGGCACGAGATCGGTTTTGAACCGCATCGCGATGCGCGTGGGCCCGTCCGCCGTCATGCAATCATAGCCGAAGAGCGGCGCCGCAATCCCTTCATTGTATTTTTGATCGTTCATCAGCGCGACGGACTGTTTTTTCGCAAGCGCGCGCATCAGCCCGACGCCGCCCTCGACTCCTTTGGCCGATTGCAAATTCGCGCCATAGCTTTTGCGAATATCGAGAATGCGCGTGTCGATGATCGGATTGTTCGCTGGGCGATACGTCATTGCGCAGGGCGCGCCAGCTTTCGCAATCGTCATCGGCATCAATTCCCAATTCGAGAAATGGCCGGAAATGAAAACGACGCCGCGCCCGCTGTCGCGAATGGCGTGAAGCTTTTCAAGGCCGACGAGTTCGACGCGCCCGTCATCAGAGAACGGATCGAGCTTCGGCAGATGAACGAGCTCTGCGGCCGTGCGGCCAATCTCGTCCCAGCACGCGCGCGCCACATCGCGCCGCCACGCTTCCGTTTCATTCGGGAACGCCATTCGGAGATTGCGCATCGCCGTGCGGTTCGGGCTTCCGAATTGGCCGATCGCCTGGAGCAATCCGCCGCCGACCTTCGAGCCCAGATCAAGCCCCAGCGCGCGGAAAAATCCGAGATACAGATCGAATGCGAAGGCTTCGACGCGGTAGGCAGGCGTTATGTCGGTCGAGATGGCCATAAAACTAAGCGCGCGCCTCTGCCCGCGCCGCAAAAGGCGCGATCAGCGCGTCGAGCGCGCCTTCATCCTGGAAGTGCGCCGTCACCGGTAAACATTCAATATCCGCGCGGGCGGCGGCGGGCAGACGCACGAAATCTTTTTCTGTCGTGATAAGGCGGCCATTCCGCTCGCGCGCCAGCGTGCGCAGCCACGTCATCTCACTTTCGGTAAAGCGGTGATGATCCGGATAAGGAATTGCTTCCGCGATGTCGCCGCCCGCAGCGCGCAGCGTATCGAAAAACTTATCGGGCCGCGCGATCCCCGTGAACGCAACGAGCGGCCCCTGCGGCGGCGGCGCTAATGGTTCAAGATGCGCGTGGAGGATTGGCCCGGAAAAATTTGCGAGCAGGGCAGGCGTTTCGAACGCCTCTTGCTGTGCATGGAGCAGGATAAGCCCATCGGCGCGCGCCAGGCCTGCGGCGAGCGGCTCACGCAGCGGCCCAGCGGGGAACACCTTGCCATTCCCAAACAGCGCGCCCGCGTCGATCACCACAATGGATAAATCTTTCGCCAGCGCCGGATTCTGAAAGCCGTCATCCAGCAATAGAAGCCGCGCGCCGTTGCGCGCTGCGTATTCAGCCCCGGCGGCGCGATCGCGCGCAATCCATGTCGCACCATCCCGTGCATGCAGCAGCGGCTCATCGCCAACGTGATCCGCGCTCATCTCTTCCGTGACGCGCATCGGGCCGGCTTCACTGCCGCCATAACCGCGCGACAGCACATGCGCCCCAATGCCAAGCTTTGCGCGCAGCGCGCGCGTCACCGGCGTTTTGCCAGCGCCGCCGAGCGTAAGATTTCCCACGCAAATAACCGGAATGGATGCGCGCGCTGGCTGCATCGTGCGCAAGCGATGCGCGACGCTCGCGGCATAGATCACGGAGATCGGCGCAAGCAACGCTTGCAGGATTGGCGCGCGGTCGCGGCCCTCCGCGTCTCCGCTCCAGAACTCAGGCGCGCGCATGCTGCCTCGCGCTCATCAGCGCGACGAGCGCATCGCATGTTTCTTCAAGCGCCGCGCCGCCGCCTTCTGCAGCGCGCGTGGCCGAACGCGTAAGCGTGTCGCGCGCTGCTTGATCGCTCCATAAATGCGCGACCGCCGCTGCAATTTCCGCAGCGTTTGAAACAGTGCGTGCGCCGCCGTGATCTTGCAGGAGATCGTAGGAATCTTGGAAACTCTCGACAAACGGGCCAGTTAAAATCGCGCTGCCGATTTTCGCGGGTTCGATCGGATTGTGGCCTTTGAGATCGGGCGTCAGCGAACCGCCGATGAAACTGACAGGCGCTGCGGCGTAGAGGGCGCCGAGTTCGCCCATCGTATCGGCGATATAAACGGAGCCGCCGCCGATCGCGTCGCCTTTGGAGCGCCGCGGCGCGTTATTGGCCAGCGCCGAAATTTTCGCGCCGCGTTCCGGATGGCGCGGCGCAATGACGAGCAGCGCATCCGCGCGTTCGGCAAGCAGCCGCCAATGCGCGTCGAGCAAAATTTCTTCCTCGCCCTCATGCGTGCTGGCCGCGAGCCAAACTGGACGCGCGCCGATCTCGCGCGTCAATGCTGCGAGGGATTGTGCGTCCACGCGCGGCGCCGCCGCCGCGAGCTTGAGATTGCCAAGCATCCGCACGTCTTTTCCGGTCAGCGCAATCAGCGCATCGGCGGTTCGCGCATCGGCGGCCAGGATCAGCGCGAACGCGTTCAGTAAGCAATGCGCCGTCTCTTTTTGCCGCGCCCAACCGCTCAACGTTTTCGGGCTCATGCGCGCATTGATCAGCGCAAGCGGAACACGCCGCGCGGACGCTTCCAGAATGAGATTCGGCCAAAGCTCGCTTTCCGCCATCACCCCAAGATCAGGGCGCCAGCGATCGAAGAAGCGCTTCACGGCGCCGGGCGTATCGAGCGGCGCATACGCGTGATGCGTGCGCACGGGCGCGCGCTTTTGGAAAAGCTCCGCTGATGTCCGCGTACCAGTGGTGACGAGAAAATTGAGCGCAGGAACGCGCGCCGCGAGCGCTTCCTGCAATTGTAGGATGACGCCCATCTCGCCGACGCTTGCGCCATGCAGCCAAACGAGCGGGCCAGTCGGGCGTTCGCCGCCGCCGCGCCCGAAGCGCTCCGCGAGACGCGCGCCGTCTTCCTTACCGCTGCGCGCGCGATAGCCAAGCCAAAGCGGCGCGAGCGGGGAGAGCGCTGTCATCCCTGCGCGATAAAGCGAAAGCGTGAACGGCAAGCTCACGTCTCCGCAGGTTCCGGCGCGGGCGCGTCAGAGAGCGTGGCGGGAATGATCGGCGTCACCCCCGCACGCCGGTCGGCTTCATCCGAGAGCCGGTTCAACAAAACTTCCACTTCGAGCCGCTTCGCTTCGAGCTCTTCCTCGCTCGAACTCTTCGCTACATGGATCGGCCCGTCCCACATCATCACGCCGCGCTGAAACAGCGCCGGCACGACATGATGATCCCACGAGCGCGGCATGACTTTGCGTTTCGGCTGCGACCATGACACGCAAATGATCGGCGCGCCGGTGCGTTTCGCGAGTTGGATCGCGCCCATCTGCGCGCGCATGCGTGGTCCACGCGGCCCATCCGGCGTAATCCCGACAGCCTTGCCCTCGTGCAGATCGGACAGCATTTCGCGGAACGCGGCCATCACGCCTTTGCTTTTGCCCGCCTTCGCGCTTGAGCCGCGTATCGCGCCAAGTCCGATCGTGCGCGCCGCTTCCGCGATCGCATCGCCATCGCGCGATTGCGAAATCAGAATACCGAATTTCTGACGCCGGTGTGGCCACAGCCTGCGCGAGAGCAAAAGCCGGTTATGCCAGAAGCATACAATCACCGGCCCGCCCGCCTTCTGCTGCGCAATCACGACATCGCGCCCGGAATCGGTCCAGCGCGTCGTGATCTCCGCGAGGAACACATATATCCCGATCAGCTTGCCGATCAGCGTCGAGCCAGCGGGCGAGTTGAGAAAGCGTTTGAGCATTGAGCGGAGCGGCGATCCTGCGGCCAATGTTGGGTAGGCTGTCCATACCGGGCCGGGGCCCTTATACGAGGCGCCGCCCCAAGGATGCTATGGGCTTATGACGTACGGATGAGTGAAACGGCTGTAAGCGAAAATCCTAAATCCGCCAAAGGGTTCGATCTTGAAACGGTTGACGGGCGCAAGCGTGCGCGGCGTCAATTGTTCTGGGAGGATCATGGCTTTTTGCGCGCCATGTTCCACAATTTCCATTGGATAAGTCCGGAGATGGCGCGCGCCAACCAGCCCTCGCCGGAGGAGATCGCGCGTTATGCCGCGCTGGGGATCAAGACGATCATCAATCTGCGCGGCGCGGACGATTCTGGCGCCTATTGGCTTGAGGCGGAGGCCTGCCGCCAGCATGGGATCGCGCTGGTGGATGCGCCGCTATCGTCCCGGAAACCGCCCACGGTGGAGCGTATCCTGCGCGCCAAGGAGATTTTCGAAACCATCCGCTACCCCGCGCTGATGCACTGCAAATCCGGCGCGGACCGCGCTTCGCTGATGGGCGTTCTCTACCGCCATTTCCGCGAAGGCGCGCC
>JBEVOS010000200.1:0-4390 GCA_040507435.1 Caulobacterales bacterium
CATCGACTTTGATTTGCTCGGCGATATCGATCCGAATTCCGGCATTGTCCGGCCGAGCGTCTACTCCGAGATGGTTTGGGATAGCCGGAAGCGCAAAGCGCGCCTTGCCGGCAAGCCGATCGATTGGATCGTGATGCGCAATCGCACCTCGGCCAGCAAGATCGAGGCGAAGAACAAGCAGCGCGTCGGCGAGGCGCTAAAGACATTGTCGACACGGATCGGCTTCCGGATGGCGCCGGGGCTTTCGGAGCGCGTGATTTTTCGCGAGCTCTTTCCGCAGGGCCTGACTTTGCTGGATCTTATCGACGGCGATGGCGGCGAGAGCGAAATGCGGATGAGTCATTTGGCGGCGCGCCAGGAGCTACGGGATTTGTTTATCGCACTGAAGCTGCCGGGGCTCGACGGGGAAGGACTGAAATTCTAACGCGTTTCGATGACTTATCTCGCGCTTTTCGCAGTGACGGCGCTTTTTGCGCTGCTCCTTCTGGGGCGCATCGCGGGGGCGCAGCGTCATTTTCTTGTCCGCCATAGGTGGACGCTGGTTTTGGGGGCGGGTGCATTGATCGCGGTCATGCGGGGAAATTTCGCTATCGCGATAGGCTTTGCGGCTGCTGCGAGCGCATTTTGGTTTTGGTCTCTGCGCCCGACGATCGCTCCGGGCGCCAGATATCGGGAGGGGCCGATGAGCGAATATGAAGCGCGGTCGATTCTCGGCGTCGGGCCGATGGCGGACACGTCAGAGATTCGGGCCGCTCATCGTTCTAAAATGGTCCATGCGCACCCAGATCGCGGGGGCTCAACGCAGGAGGCCGCGCGCCTCAATGCGGCGCGCGACCTTCTTCTGAAGCGTTCATCTCAGTCTTTATTCGGCGCCGTTTGGGGCGACGGTCGCGCCCGATGCCGGGATCGGCGTGTCGCGTGAGGCGTCGCCTTGGCCGGATTCCGCCAGCGCGCCGCGCAGCGGAGCGCCGCTCGGGCCAAAGGATTGGGCGGCGTTAACAACGGTGCCTTGTCCGAGCTGATTGTTCAGCGACGGCGTCGGCAGGCCGACATATGTGGCTGCGCCAGAGCGGTCGCCGCGGCGATCATATTCCTCAAACGCGCCTTCGATCAGGTAGGCGACTTGCGCATCGCGCGCGGCGCCGGATTCACCGCCGAAGACGACCGCAATCACGCGGTGCCCGTCGCGCTCAGCGGAGGATGCGAGGTTGAAGCCGGAGGCGTTGGTGTACCCAGTTTTGATGCCGTCCACGCCGTCAACTTGACCAAGAAGGCGGTTGTGATTGCGGCCGTAATGGTTACACCATGTGTAGGACGGCGTCTGAAAGTAATGATAATATTCAGGAAAATCGCGCCACAGGGCCTGACTCAGCACGGCGATGTCGCGCGCCGTCGAGCGCTGGTTCGGATTGGGTAAGCCGCTTGCGTTGGCGAAATTGGTGTTCGACATTCCGAGCTCGCGGGCGCGGGCCGTCATGCGGGAGGCGAAGCGCGCCTCGGTGCCGCCGAGGCGTTCTGCGACGAGAACAGCGACGTCGTTCGCCGATTGGACGCAAAGCGCCCGGATGGCTTGATCAACTGTGATCGAGTTACCGCGGCGCAGCCCGAGCCGTGACGGCGGCTGGGAAGCGGCGTGCCGGGACGCGACAAGCGGCGTGTCCAGGGTGATCTGGTCCCGCTCGATCGCTTCAAACAGCATATAGAGCGTCATCATCTTTGTGAGCGACGCCGGATATCGGGCTTCGTCAGCCTGATCGGCATGTAGAACTTCGTTAGTGCGGGCATCGATAACGATGGCGGCATAACGATCTTGCGCGAACGCCGAAGCGCCCACGGCAGAGAACAAGAGGGCGGCGCTGGCAGTGGCCGCCAGTTTCACAGCTTGGCTCGGTCGCGTCATGTAATACCTATCCCGCACGAGTACGGATATTTTCAGGCAAACGTCATGCCGTCAGCTTACAGAGTCGTTGGCATCGGTTAAGCGAGTGTTGCAGTTGCTTATGTGTGGCGCCCAAATCTCAGGCGCCTAAGCGAAATTGATGATTCTGGCGTCATGTTGCGGTGCAGCAAAAGCGCTTGACTTCGCACGTGCAGCATGAGATTTTGAGTCCTGAGCTTAATCGGCTTCAATCGAGTGGGTATTTTAACCAAAGGGCGCAGCCGTAGGGCGCGCCTGGGAGAGCATGATGGCCACTGCGAAATCGGCGAACGGCAGAGTGGCGAAGGCCGCTGCGACCACGTTCGAGCAAGTCACTTCAGGATCCAACGAAAAGGTTAAAGAGCAGATGGACAAAGCAACCGCCGCCCTTTCAGAAGCCGCCGCTTTCGGCAAAGAAAATTATGAGGCCCTCGTTGCTTCTGCAACAGCCGCTCAAAAGGGCTATGAGGCGCTCTCAGCGCGTACGATGGCGTTCACGAAATCAGCGATCGAGAATCACATGGCGGCGACGAAGTCTCTGATGACGTCGAAGAGCGTCCAGGAGTTCGTCGAGAAGCAAAGCGATTACGCGAAGAGCTCGTTCGAAGCCTATGTCGCTGAGCTGAATTCGCTTTCCGACATCATGACCGGCATCGCGAAAGACGCGATTAAGCCGATCAGCGAGCGCGCTACGGCTGTCGGCTCGATGGTGAAAACAGCGGCGGCCCGCTAATTTCTCATTTGCATGCGGGCTTTGTTCCGCGGGGTTGAAGGACGGGCTCGGCGTTTTGCGCCGGGCCCGTTTTTATATTGGCCCCTTTATTTAGGGCGTAGCGCCGCCAGGCGGTCTATTTCGCGCCAGAAACCTGCGACCGTATTCTCGATGATGTCTGTCACCGGTAGGATTTGGTGGATAAGGGCTGAGCTTTGGCCTGCTGTGCCCATGGTGTTCTCCACATCGCCGCCAATGTAGAGCGCGTCAATTAGGCTTCCCGGTTTTGGGCCCGAACGGTCGCCTTCGAGTGCAGCGAGCGTGGCTTTGGTTTTCAAAGTCCGGAATTTGGCGCGTGGCGGACGGTTCATGACGACGGTGCCATCCAGTCCGGCCCGGACGATGGCCTCCTTATAGTTTAGGTGAACTGGGCTCTCCGCTGACGCGACGAAGCGCGTTCCCATGGCGATTCCCTCGGCCCCGAGTGCGAACGCTGCGGCCATGCCACGCCCATCGGCAATGCCGCCGGCCGCGACGATAGGAAGATCCGTTCGCTCGCGAACCGCTTGTAGAAGGACCATTACGCCGATTTCTTCCGGATTGCGGACGCCGCCGCTTTCGACGCCCTCAACGATCAGGCCATCGACTCCCGCGTCTTCCGCCTTCAACGCCATGTCGAGGGAAGGCACGGCGTGGTAGACGACGATCCCGGCATCCTTCAGCCGTTCGATATGCCTGCGCGGATCGCCCGCCGACGTCGTCACGAAGCTCGCGCCACGCTCGGTAATGAAATTGATAATGGCGCTTTCGATTTCCGGCCGCGCTTTTAAGTAGAGAATCGGCAGATTTACGCCAAATGGGCGGTCCGTCGCGGTGCGGATTAGGTCGAATTCTCGGCTGATGGCTTCCAGAACAACACTGCCAGTTTCCAATAGGCCGGTTCCGCCGGCGGCGGAAACCGCAGAGGCAAGCTGGGCGCGTGCAATCCAGGACATCGGCGCTTGGATAATCGGGTATTTCGCGCCTGTATGGGCGATGACCCGATTGCCTGCGAACATTTCCCCCATGCCGACCTCCTAATTGTGTTAATTGCGGGAGGCAGGGGCGGGGATGTCAAGTTTTGGCCGCGTGGCCGCTCTATCCCTAGGCGGCGCCTGCAGAATTGGCGCCTCGGCCGTGTCAAGGTCTTCCATCTTCGGGCCGAGTCCATAAATTATCATCGATGGCGGAAGGGCGCGTTCGCGCGGCCTTCAATAAGAGAGCGCCCATGTCGAACGAACGCTGGGACGATGACGGGGACGGAAATGGGGGCGAGACCAATCTCGTCACCAAAACCCGGACGCGTACCAAAAAGCCTTCGCTGTACCGGGTGCTGCTGCTGAACGACGATTACACGCCAATGGAATTCGTCGTTTATGTCCTTGAGCGCTTTTTCCAAAAGACGCCCGAGGAAGCCACGAAGATCATGCTGCATGTGCATCAGCATGGCGTCGGGGTCTGCGGTGTGTTCACCTATGAAGTGGCGGAAACGAAAGTTTCGCAGGTCATGGAACAAGCGCGCCGCCACGAGCATCCCCTTCAATGCACGATGGAAAAGGATTGAGCATAGATGGCGACTTTCTCTCGCACGCTGGAACAGACCCTTCGCCGGGCGCTCAATCTGGCGAACGAGCACCGCCACGAATATGTGACGCTTGAACATCTATTGCTGTCGCTCATCGACGACGATGACGCGGCGCAGGTGATGACGGCGTGCAAGG
>JBEVOS010000273.1:0-9670 GCA_040507435.1 Caulobacterales bacterium
TTCGGGACGAAGAATGCCGACTGCCTCTGGGGACGTGAAACCAGAGGGTCTAGGATGTGGCAGTCCTACGCGCCGGGTGCAGAATGGGCCTGGAGAGAATACCTCCTCACGACCTGCGGCATTCGTCCAATCGTCTGAACGGGGCGCGTGGAAGCGTCTTACCAGTTCGTCGCAAGGCGAGCATTACTCCGGCGTGGAAACGCGCCCCGCCTCCCACTTATGGGAGATACGGAAGACCAGAAATTTTCAAGCGAAACGGCATTGGCCGTCATGAGGCATGTCTGCACAAATCCTCGCCGTCATTCCGGATCAGCGCTGCGCGCCGGAATGACGGTGTTTTCTGTTGAATTAGCCCGGCGAAATCATTTTTTCCGGTCGGACGACTTCATCGAATTCCGCTTCGGTGACGTAGCCGCCGCCAACGGCTTCTTCGCGTAACGTCGTGCCGTTCTTATGTGCGGTCTTCGCGATTTTTGCGGCATTGTCGTAACCGATTTTTGGCGCGAGGGCGGTGACGAGCATCAGGGAGCGCTCCATCGCCGCTTTGATATTATCGACGCGCGCTTCGATGCCATCGACGCAATGTTCGGCGAAGCTTTCGCTCGCATCGCCGATAAGACGAGCGGACTGAATGAAATTGTAGATGACGACAGGCTTATAGACGTTGAGTTCGAAATGGCCCTGGCTTGCCGCAAAAGAAAGCGTCGCGTGATTGCCGAGAACTTGCGCGGCCACCATCGTCAGCGCTTCGCTTTGTGTTGGATTCACCTTGCCCGGCATGATCGACGAGCCTGGCTCGTTTTCCGGCAATGACAATTCACCAAGGCCCGAACGAGGGCCGGAGCCGAGCAAGCGGATGTCATTGGCGATCTTGAACAGATCCATTGCGCAGGAATTCAGCGCGCCATGTGCGTAAGCGAGCGCGCCATGGCTTGCGAGCGCTTCGAACTTATTCGGCGCGGAAATGAAGGGGAGCGATGTGATGGCGGCGACTTTCGCTGCAAACAAATCCGCAAAGCCAACAGGCGCGTTGAGGCCGGTGCCGACGGCGGTGCCGCCCTGCGCCAATTCGTAAAGATCGACCATGCTTTCTTCGATGCGGCGGATGCCGTTTTCAATCGCGTGTGTGTAGCCGGAAAATTCCTGGCCGAGAGTCAGCGGCGTCGCGTCTTGCGTGTGCGTGCGGCCAATCTTGATGATGTCCTTGAATTCATCCTGCTTCTTCGCCAGCGCATGATGGAGACGCGTGAGTTTCGGCAGCGTTTCGCGCACCAGATATTCGGCCGCTGCGATGTGCATGGCGGTCGGGAACACGTCATTAGAGCTTTGGCCCATGTTGACGTGATCGTTTGGGTGGATCGGCTTTTTCGAGCCCATTTCACCGCCGAGCATTTGAATGGCGCGGTTCGAGATCACCTCGTTCGCGTTCATATTCGTTTGCGTGCCGGAGCCGGTTTGCCAGACAGCGAGCGGGAAGTGCGCATCAAGCTTGCCGTCGATCACTTCTTGCGCAGCGGCGACGATCGCATCACCCAGCTTCTTATCGAGTTTGCCAAGCTCCATATTCGCTTCAGCGGCGGCGCGTTTCACGATTCCGAGCGCACGGACGAGCGGTTTCGGCATTTTCTCTTCGCCGATTTTGAAATTACCGAGCGAGCGCTGCGCCTGCGCGCCCCAATATTTGTCATTCTCGACTTGGATGGGGCCGAATGTGTCGGTTTCGGTACGTGTCGCGGACATGTCTCTCTCGATGAGGCCGGAAATAGAAGGGGCGGCTCTAGCACGCAGCGCATGCAAAAGCGAAGTGCGCAGGATGTCTCAAAGGCTGGATCAATGGCTGGCTCTCGAACGCATGTGCGGCTTACCATGACAGGATGGATCAGGCGGGCGATCGTTGGGCGGGCCGGGGCAAAGTGCGAGCGCGGCGCATTGACGGCGGCGGCGTCGAGCTCGCGATCGAAGGCATCACGACACAGGCGCGCTATTATAAGCCGCTGGTCTACGAGTTTTTCCGGAAGGAATTTCAGCTGCGTCCGCGTTGGGGCGATTTCAGCGTGCATATTCGCCTTGAACATGCGGGCGAGGCGCCGCGTCTCGATCTCGATAATCTCGCCAAGGCGCTGCTCGATGCGCTCAAAGGGCATGTTTTCTTCGACGACGTTCAGATCGCGCGTCTCTTGGCGGAACGCGCGGGCGCAGAACGGGATCGTATTTGGCTTTCCGCCACGCCCGTGGCTCAAGACGGCGTTAGTTTGGGCGCGTAATTCGCGCCATTTCGACTGGAATAGCGGTCGCTGTCGCCGTGACGCACACGATATTGTTCATCGTGCGCAATTCGCCTTCGAGCACGATCGCGGGACGGCCGAGTTTGGCGACCCTGGCGCGCACCACCACGCGGCCAGGGCGCACCGGGTTTATGAATTTGCATCGCAGATCGGTGATCGACATGAAACGCGTCATATCGCTGGCTGCGGCGCCCGCCATCATGAGCGCTTCGTCCAGCATCGCCGTCAGAAATCCGCTTTGTACGATCCCCGCCTGCGTGACCATGTCCGGCGTTGCGAGAAACGCCGCTTCAATCGTTTGCTCGGCTTGTTCGACGGCGATCAATTCAAAGCCGAGCGCCTGCGCGCTTGGCGAGAGCGGGTAGGCCTCGCGGATTTGATCCAGCAGGTCTTCGTCGGTTGGCGCAAGCGTCCGCGCTGTCACTTCTTTTTACGGAACGCGTCCAGGCTCACCACGCCGCTGGCGGGCGTGGACGGCGCAGGCGCAGGCGGCGCATCCGGCGTAACCGGGGCTTGCGCATTCAAGCTCGATGCTTCGTCGCCCGCCGCCATGCGGGCTTCGTCATGGTGCGTTTCGAATTGAAGACCGAACTTCACCGACGGATCGAAGAAGCGCGTGATCGCAGCGAACGGAATGACGATTGGCTGCGGCTGGCCGGAGAATTTCAGAATGACGCGGAAACGGTCCGGCCAAACTTCAAGATCCCAGAATTGGTGCTCGAGCACGATCGTCATCTCGTCGGGATAACGATTGGACAGATGATCGGGGATCGTGACGCCAGCGCCGCGCGTGCGGAACGTGATGTAGAAATGATGCTTGCCCGGCAAACCCTTTGCGCTTGCCGCTTGCTGCAACGCGGAGCGCACGACTGTGCGCAGCGCATCCTGCATCAATGAATCATAACCGATTAAATCTTCGGCCACGGGCCGCCCCTCCTAGGCCAGAACCTTGTTCGTTCGGCCAACCCTTAGCGTCTCGTTTCAGTCAGTCAACGGACCATTCACCATGAGCGAGTCACCGTGCGCGGCCAAGGCGTTGCTGGCGAAATGCCGTTGGAGAAACGGAAGCGACATAAGTGTGTGCAAGTCGTGCTCCACGCGCATTCGCGCTTGTCTTCGCGAAGAGGGCGAATACTTCGTTGCAGCAAGCGCGTGCAGCGGGAAAGACGCCCCATTCCTGCGCGCGGTGTTTTTAACGATATGGGTTTGGTCGCAAAATGATCGCGGCGGCGGGGACGCGCGAAAACCTTATGAGTTGAGAAAATCCCCGGTTTCTGGCGCCGGGCGAGAATTTTTATTTCGCGCTCTGGATTTACGGCAGCCAGAGAATAAATCCCCCAGCTTCTGTTGCCGGGCGCTGGGGGAGGCCCCGCCTGACGATGCTACTCGCCAGGGCTTGGTGCGGAATTACCCAGCTGCATTACGCAGCGAGGGCGTATTCCTCAGCGTAGTTGTCATTGGCAACTATTCTGAACTGGCCTGTAACGGGCCCAACCCGGGCAAAAGCAACGACCTTGAACGTCCGTCGATCCTATTTCGGCCCCAGATTTCGCGCCGCTGGCCCAAGAGCCGCTACGGCGCTGCAAGAAACTGGTGGAGCCGCCGGGCATCGCACCCGGGTCCGATCCGTCTATCTTCGCGCGTTTATCACCATAGTCCGGGCAAGCCGGACGCGACTGATATAGGAAAAGACGCGCGCTTCTGCAAAGCGGCGCGCCTGCAGGTCTGTGGATCGCTGGCATTGGCGACGTAATGCACGCGCTAGTTTCCATTTCAGGACTCGCTCTATCGTGCAGCTTGGAGCCGAGGAGAACAGGCAATGAAAAAGCTGGCGGCGGAACTGGTCGGCACTTTTGCCTTGGTCTTGCTTGGGTGCGGCGCGGCGGTGCTGGCTGGATTTGGCGCGGTCGGGCAGCTTGGCATTGCGTTCGCGTTCGGCCTCGCCATCGTTGCGATGGCGTATGGGATCGGGCCGGTTTCGGGATGTCACGTAAATCCCGCCGTGAGCTTTGGGGCGTTTGTGGCTGGGCGAATGACGCTGCGCGATTTCGGCATGTATGTCGCGGCGCAATGTGCGGGCGCCATTCTCGGCGCGGCGGTGCTGTACCTCATCGCCCAGGGCTCAGCGAATTACGATATCCGCGTCGATGGGCTCGGGCAGAATGGATATGGCATCCATTCGCCGGGCGGATTTTCTCTGCAATCGGGCTTTGTGTTCGAGGTCGTGGCGACATTCCTGTTCCTGGTCGCGATTTTAGGCGTGACGACGCCCGGAGCGACAATCGCGCCGTTCGCGGGTCTGGGGATCGGGCTGACGCTCACAGTTATCCACATTGTCGGCATTCAAGTGACTGGCGTTTCGGTGAACCCGGCGCGCTCGCTGGGGCCGGCGCTGTTCGTGGGCGGGGAAGCGCTCAGCCAGCTTTGGCTCTTTATTGTCGCGCCGATGATCGGAGCGGGACTTGCGGGGCTTACGTTCCGCAGCGGGCTCCTCGCGCACGATTAGGGCGCACGACTAAGCTCGCAGAATCGTGTCGCAGGGCTTATCTTCTGGCGATGAACGCACCCTTGCGCCCGCCGCCCGCGCCAGCGGAGCTTGAGCAGCCCTATCTCGATCTGCTTGCGGACATTCTTGAGAATGGGATCGAGCGTGGCGATCGCACCGGCACGGGCACGCTGGGCGTGTTTGGGCGGCAGATGCGGTTCGATCTATCGCGCGGTTTTCCGCTGCTGACGACGAAGCGGCTGCACCTCAAAAGCATCATCGTCGAGCTGCTTTGGTTTCTGCGCGGCGATACGAACGTCAAATGGCTGCAGGATCGCGGTGTGACGATCTGGGATGAATGGGCCGATGCGGAGGGCGAGCTTGGCCCGGTTTACGGCAAGCAATGGCGCTCCTGGGAAAGCCGCGACGGCAACGAGATCGATCAGATCGCGAAGGTCGTCGAGAGTCTCAAGACCAATCCGAATTCGCGGCGCCATATCGTGTCAGCGTGGAATCCGGCCGATGTCGATCAGATGGCGCTGCCGCCATGCCATTGCCTGTTTCAGTTTTTCGTCGCGGATGGAAAACTGAGCTGCCAGCTTTATCAGCGCAGCGCGGATGTGTTTCTCGGCGTGCCGTTCAATATCGCGAGCTATGCGCTGTTCACGATGATGATGGCGCAGGTGACGGGGCTAAAACCGGGCGAGTTCGTGCATAGTTTTGGCGATACGCATATTTATCTGAACCATGTCGAGCAAGTGAAGAAGCAGCTTGCGCGCGCGCCGTATGCAGCGCCGGTGATGAGGATCAATCCGGATGTGCGCGATATTTTCGCGTTCCAGTACGGGGATTTTACGCTGGAGAATTATCAAGCGCATAAAGGGATCAAGGCCCCGATTGCGGTTTAGGCGTTAGCTCTCCGCCTTCACCATTTTCATGCCCACGATCTTACTGCGTGCGGTTTCGATGCTCGCGGGCGTGATGCGGATTGAGTTTTTGAGCGCGCCCATGCCGAGGCCGAGTTCGAAGACCTGAATTTTATCCTCGTCCTTGGCTTCGATGCTAAGCTCTGCGGGATTGCTTTGCGGCGCGAGGCCGCCGCCGAAGCTGGCGCGGATCACATGATGGCCGTTCGGCACATCAATGCGGGTGAAGCGGGGGCTTTTGAGCTGAGCGACAGGTTTGCCGTCGATCTCGATGTTCATGCCAGCGGCCATGCCGACGAAGCCGGTGCGGATGAGATAGATCGCGGTTTGATGCTCACCCGCCGGTTCGAACGCCAAAGCGCGGCGTTGCGCTTCCGGATCGGCGGCTGTGACCTCGCGATTGCCGGACAGGTTGAACAGCGCGTAGGCGGCGACGCCGCCAATCACGAGCGGCAGGAGGATTTTCTCGAAGCCGAATTGAATGCCGAGCGCGGTTTCCAGCAGGCCGAACAGAAAGGAGAGCACGAGGACGAGGCCGCCCCCAACAATCCACGGCGTCCACGCTTTCGGCATTCTTCTGTCCCTCCCAGGGTGATAACGCTCTATAGATGACATTCGCCGCCGCCCAAAACGCAAAGCCGCGCAACGCGAAAGTGACCTTGGTGGTCGCGCGCGCCAAGAATGGCGTGATCGGCGCGGATGGCGCGATTCCGTGGCGGCTTTCATCGGATTTGCGCCAGTTCAAAACGTACACGATGGGCAAGCCTGTGCTGATGGGGCGGAAAACCTGGGATTCGTTTCCGAAGAAACCGCTCACGGGGCGGCCCAATCTGATTTTGACACGCGATCACGCGTTTCGCGCAGAAGGCGCTCTCGTTTATTCCGATATCGCCGTGATGCTCGCGGCGGCGCGCGCAATGACGGATGACGAAATTTGCGTAATCGGCGGCGGCCAGCTTTACGATTTGGCGTTTGCGCTGGCGGATCGCGTTCGTCTGACCGAGGTTGATGTTTCGCCGAAGGGCGATGTGTTTTTCGCAGAGCCTGGCGTGGGGTGGCGCGAGGTTTCGCGTGAGACGTTTGAGGCCGGACCAAAGGATGATGCGGGCTTCACGGTAAGAGTGTTCGAGCGCGCATAATAACAACAAGCGACGTGGGAGGGTGGCGATGAGCATCGAGGTTTTGGCGGAAAGCCTGAAATTTCCTGAAGGGCCGATCGTTCTGCCTGATGGTTCGGTGATCCTCGTTGAAATTGACGGCGGCAGCTTAACCCGCGTCTGGAAAGGGCGGCGCGAGGTGATCGCGCATTTAGGCGGCGGGCCAAACGGCGCCGCGATTGGGCCGGATGGCGCGATTTATGTTTGCAACAATGGCGGCGGAATCACTCGCGGCGCCGGTAAAGTTGAGCGCGGGCGGATCGAGCGCGTTGATATATCGACTGGCAAATTCGAGCGCGTATACGAGACGATCGGCGAGCATTTTCTTTCCGCGCCAAACGATCTCGTGTTCGACCGCGATGGCGGGTTTTGGTTCACAGACCTTGCGAAATCGTATGAGCGCACGCGCGATTTAAGCGGCGTTTATTATGCGAAGCCGGACGGATCGCGCATCACCGAAATTTCCTATGGCGGCACAGGCTATAACGGCATCGGTTTGTCGCCAGACGAAAAGACGGTTTTCGTCGCTGAAACCTATACGGGCCGGCTTGTTGCGTTCGATCTCGCCGGGCCTGGAGCGGTGGTAAAAGGCGGGCGCGGCGGGCGTCACGTCGCCGGGTTTGCAGAACGGCGCGCCCTCGACAGTATGGCCGTTCAGCAGAACGGAAAAATCTGCGTTGGCGCGATCAATTTTGGGAAAGAGTTTGGCGGAATCCTCACGGTGACGCCCGATGGCGCATCGAGCACGCTGACGGGTTTTGACGATCAGATGGTCACGAATATCTGCTTTGGCGGCGAAGATATGCGCGACGCTTACATCACGCTGTCGAACACTGGGCGGCTCGTGAAAACGCGCTGGCCGGAGCCGGGACTTAAACTGAACTATAATCCGTATCCGACCATGTGAAGATTATTCGAAACGGATTATGGGCGCGGTTTTGGCGGCGCTTGCCGCGTTGACGAGGGTGGCTTCCGCGAACGCGATGAAACGCTTGCTCATCGGGTGATCGGGCTGCGTTGCGACGAGGGGGGCGCCTGCATCGCAGCTTTCACGCAAGCTTACGTCGATCGGCAATTCGCCTAAGAAAGGAACGCCTACATCTTCCGCTGTTTTGCGCGCGCCGCCTTGGCCGAAAATGTATGCGTGGGTTCCATCTGAATTGACGAAGTACGCCATGTTTTCGATCACGCCGAGGACCGGCGTATGGGTTTTCTCAAACATTTGAATGCCGCGCCGCACATCCGCGAGCGCCATTTCCTGCGGAGTCGATACAATGACAGCGCCTGTCAGTGGCGCGCGTTGAGCCAACGTCAATTGCACGTCGCCTGTGCCTGGCGGCAGATCGAGGACGAGAACGTCGAGTTCGCCCCAAACCACGTCTTCTAGCATTTGGCGCACGGCGCTTGTCGCCATCGCGCCGCGCCACACCATCGCGGTTTCCGCGTTGACGAGATAGCCAATCGACATCGTCGTCAGGCCAAACACTTTGATCGGCTCGATGCTTTTATCCGGCAACGCGCGCGGCTTTTGATCCGACACGCCGAGCAAAGTGGGCGCGGAAGGGCCGTAGACGTCGATATCGAGAAGACCCGTCTTTTTCCCCAATGCGGCGAATGCACATGCAAGATTTACAGCGACGCTCGATTTGCCGACGCCGCCTTTTGCGCTCGCAACGGCGATGATCACTTTCACATTCGCGAGACCTTTCGGCGTTGCGGGCTTTGCTTCATGCGCCGTCACCACGACGATCGCTTGCGTTACGCCATGCTGCGCTTTCAGTGTTTCTTCAGCTTTCTTACGCGCATTTTCATACAAAGCGGCTTTGTCCGCAGGCGCTTCAATGCTTGCCACAACCTTTCCGCTTTCCGCGATCTCAAGGGCTGTAAGCGCGCCGGACGCAACGAGACCTGCGCCGTTCACGGGGTCTTGAACGGCGTCCAACGCGGCGAGGAGCTTTTCCCGCGTCACCGTCAATGGGGTGTTCATGCTTGATCCTTAGAGCCTTGGGCCTCATATCCGGCGCGCGCGGACATCGCGCAAGGCCGCCAGAAGGCGGCGCGAGGGCACTGTATAATATGCCGTGGAACGACCAGTCGGGCGGGGGCGATAATCGCGGGCAAGGCCCGTGGGGCGGAGGTCCGCGTCAACCTTGGGGCCAGGGGCCGAAAGGCCCGCAGCAGGGGCAAGGCGGCCCCGATCTTGAGGATATGCTGCGCCGTGCGCGCGAGCGCTTTGGCCGCTTTGGAAATGGCGGCAATGGCGGCCGCAGCGGCGGCGCGCCACGGCAAATAAATTTCGGCGCGATCGCAGGCGTCGTCGTGGCGCTGTGGCTCGCGACGGGGATTTATGTCGTTGATGAAGGCGAGCGCGGCGTCGTCACGACATTCGGCGCCTACAATGGAAACACGACATCGTCCGGTCTGCATTGGCATTTGCCGTTGCCGATCGAAAGCGTGCGCGTGATTTCCGTCACTAAACAAAATCGTATCGCGATCGGCGCGCCTGATGGTCAGGAAACGGCGCCCGAAAGCCTCATGATTACGGGAGACCGTAATATCGTCGATATCGAATTCGCTGTGCTTTACCGCCTCAAAGACGCGCCGGCCTTTCTCTTCAACGTTGCCGATCCTGAAGACGCGGTGCGGGGGCTTGCAGAAAGCTCGATGCGCGAGATCATTGGTCAACGCGAACTTGAAGCCATCATCACGACTGAGCGCGCATCGGTTGAACAAGCGGTTTCGGCGCAATTGCAGCAAGTGCTCGATTCATACGATTCCGGCGTTGAGATTCTCGGCATTCAGCTTTTGAAGGCTGCT
>JBEVOS010000290.1:0-7747 GCA_040507435.1 Caulobacterales bacterium
CAGACGTGTGCTCTTCCGATCTCCTGCGGCCTGAAAGCGTTGAAGAATTCGGTGATGGCTTCAGAAAACTGTTCGGCGGGTAGGGTGCTATGTTCGTAGAGCAAAAGCCGGAAGAAAAGATTTGGATTGTGCGGTTTGCGGAGGAGCAGGCGCGCAAGCGTCCTGGCCTGTTTGCCGCGTTTCTGGCCGTCTTTTCGGTGTTGGTTGGTTTCGGGCTGTTGTGGACCGAAGGCTATACGGCCGTACTTTACCAGGGATTTTGAGCGATGAGCGACGCGGCGCCAAAGCTTTTCCTCCGTGCGCAGGCGCTTGTCGCACTAATGCTGTGCGCTTGCTTGTGTGCGGCGTTCGCGACTGCGGTTTATTTGGCGCACAATACAGACGTGATTGCCAAACGGAATGAAAGTGAATTGGCGCGCCAACGCGAGATAAATGGCGTCTATTTTAACGCGGGCGGCTTCAAGGATGAAGGGGACGAAGTTCTTATCCGCCAATGGCCGCAGGCCGATTATTCTCGAGGGGGCGTCTATTTTATAGGCGCGTCAGAGATGAAGCTTTCTCTGTTGCCTGCGATGCTGCCGCCGGGCGAAAGAGCGCTCATCCACAATTATGCGCTTGGAGATTTGCGGCATCGGGAAGTCTATTACATTGCACGTATGCTTATCGAGGAGCGCGGCCTTTTGGCTGCGGGGCCCGAAAATACGACAGTCGTTTTAGCGCTCTCATACCAGTCGGCGCGCGTAAAGAATTTCGCCCTTGTTGGCGACAGGTACGTGAAGATGTTGTTCGAGCGTCACCATTTATATTCCTATAACTGGAACGACGGGATACATCGCGCGTGGCAACCGCCCTTCATGGAGCAATTGCGCATAGAGCGCGTGTACGCGAACCGCTTTATGCGCAGCTTGGGGTGGGAGCGGAGTTTGGTGCGTCCTGGCACGATGCCTGTTCAGGTTAACTTAGACCATTTGCGTTCGTTTATGCATGCGGATTGGCGCCAGGTGATGCGCGCCGAAGTCGATACGCTTGCAGAGCAGATTGATTATTTGCAGGGACTTGGCGTGAAAGTCCGCGCTGTCTATCCACCAAATGGATCGTGGCAGTACCAATTGCCTTACGACGCTGCCTATCGGGCGATGGTCGATCCTATTCTCGAGTCCCGGCACGTGCAGGTTTACGATTTCGCGCATGTTTTAAGGGATGACGAATTTGGAGATGCGGTTCACGCAAATTACGGCGGCGGGCTCAAATTGCACGAAGCCTATCGGAGGGTCGCATTAGACGCCCTTGCGGAAATGGGCACGCAAGTTAGGCCATAGGCGACTGCTTGGACGGCAACATTGATTTGGCGTGGGGCCAAATCTGATTTCTAATATATCGAACAGTTAGATTTGCTATCGGATAGCTTATTGCGAGAATCGCGAAAAAGAGCGCCCACTGTGAAAGACTAGCGTTGCTAAGGTTCAAGGGCATTTCTCCATCGCAGATAGCCCTCCCAAGAGGACCGCCTTGTGGGCATATTTTGGCGCTGACAACCTGCCGTGCGGCCGCAGCGACAATCCAAGTCAGGACCGCTGCGAGTATGGCAAGCGCTGCGGTGACATAGAGATGGGATGCTTCGCCGAGCTGACGATCTTTGCGCGTGCAGGCGCGATAATACTCAGAGACGAGAAATATAACTGTGAGCGTTGCGAGCATGACGGCTAAAGGCAACGTTGTAGGTTTTTCTTCGCCAAAGAGACTCTTTGTGATTTGAGGGACATAGGCGGCGATTGAGGAAATCTGAAAGACGACCGGGACGGCCCAAAAGCGCGGTGCGTAGAATGCTAGGATGATTGAGAATAAGTCGGCCGCGAAGAAATACCGATCGTGCATTTTAGGAAGCAGGAATGGCGCAAGCGCCACGAACATCGTTGCCGCAAGAATACGCAAAGCCGGATCGAGCTCTACCTTTGTAGCGCGCGGAAAAACTGCAAGGCCGGCGCATGCGATTGCAGTTAAAATGAGCCCCACTTTCGTGCCGATTTCGTAGAATGCGCTGGGCATAAAATAATAGAGGTTAGGCGCGTTGAGCGACAGTTTGTGAAAGAAGGCGCCTTGTTCAGCGTAAATTGTGAAAGCCTCGATCCAGCTTCGTCCAAGCGCCACAGCAGGCGCCATGGCGGCGGCATAGACAATCGGAATTGCCGCGAAGTGCCACAGCTTAATTTCGTCTCGCAGAAACAAAAGAAATAGGTATGGCCCGAAGAATATTGATTGGGCTTTGAATGCGAGGGCGACGCCAAAAAATACTATAGCCGATAGAGGGCGTTGTTTTGTTGTGGCGTAGAAGGACGCTAGAATAAGGCTGGCCCATATGACGTCACATTGGCCCCACCATGCGCCGTTGGCGATTACCGTTGGGGCGAGCAGAACGGCGGCGGCGCCCGCAAGTGAAACCCAGCGTGAGGCTCGTTGTTCGATCAAGCGAAAGGCTAAATAGGCCGCAAATCCTTCGAACAGAAAAGTTATCGCCTTGATGAGCCAGATGCCTGGAATGATCCCGTTCAATGGGCTCACCAGCCACAAAAGGTAATAGTATGGGGGCGTATAGTTCCCTTGGAGGCCATAAACGGGGCTCGGTAAGGGCGCTCCCAGTGCGCTCAAGCCGTTGGCGGTCAGGTGGTCGAGCCAGGGTTTTACGAAGTCGCGCGAATCCGGCGTGAGCGAATCTAAGAATGGGATACGAACGAGGATCGCAGCAATCACAAGGATTGTGACTGCGATCGCCATCGAGCGCGTTTGAGGCTGCTTCGCCCAATCTATCATTCATAACTCCACGCGTTTCGTGGCAGTACGCCGCAAGGCATTTAGCGGCAGTCGCGACACCATTTCATCCGCCTGCATCAGACACGCGAGGATTTGTTCGAGCTTCGGCAAAATATCGTTAATAAAGCCAATCTGGAAAAACCGATGTGCTGACGCGGCCCGCAGAGTTGTTATCAGATGGTTCGTTTAGAAGGCGTAGAACAAGATGGTCCGGTTGTGCGAGCTAGCGTGACGCCAGCAAACCTTGGTAGTTACGCCTAGCCGAGTAGTGGGAGACGGGGCATGTGGGCGTCATTGCGTTCTCGCATTGAGGGATTTCGCGGAAATGCGCCGACCTTTATGCTTGGCTGCGCCCTTGTGTTCTGCGCCATCTATTGCGTCGCGTATTTGTTTCTCCCATTCTTCTGGGATCATGGAATTTTAGCTTCGGCTGGTGAGCCATACGCTCGCGGCGGGATGCCGTTTAGAGATAGCTGGGACGTAAAGGGCCCTTTGGCTTTTGTGCCTTTCGCAATCGCGCAGGTCGTCTTTGGGTATAATCAATGGGGCATTCGTGTTGTTGACCTGATTATTCAGGCGCCTGCGCTTTTTGTGCTCTATCGGCTGGTGGCTGAGCGTACGACTCCTGTTTTGGGAGCGTGGACGGCGATTGGACTATTTCTCTGGATTGGATCTGCTGGCTGGCAATTCACTGCGCAGCCCGAAGTCTGGGTAATGGCGCTTCAGATTCTTGCGATCGCGCCGTTTCTCCGTAAGGATCCGACCCCTACTTTTTTCAATCTCGCCTTGGCCGGCGTAGCGATTGGAGCTCTAGGCCTTGTAAAGCCATTCTTCCTTGCCGTTGGGCTTGCGCCGCTCCTTGCCATTTTGTTGGCGCCAAACATGACGTGGACAAGGCGAGCAGTTCTCGCGCTTGTGCTGGGCGTTTCCGCTCTCGCTCCCATTGTGATCGTCTGCGCGTACTTCGCAGCGCGTGGCGCGTTCGATCAAATGTTCGAGGCGTACATTCTCTACAATCTCACGTCTTATTCAGGCACTGAAGCCGGCCTGAAGAATATGATCAACAAAGTGGCGATCTTCTGCTCGTTAGCGCCGCATGCGGTCATGGCGCCGTTTGTTATTATTGGCGCATGGGTCAAGCGCCATGATTATCGTTTCATCGTGCCGCTCCTTGCTTGGTTCGCGATGGCGCTGCTCGGTATTTTTCTGCAATCAAAATTCTATGTTTATCACTGGTTTCCGATTTACCCCCCTTTAATTATCCTTGCTGCTTTCGGCGTTCATGATCTTGCAAAAACGAGTGGAGACCATCGCTCCGCAGCGCGTATTGCCGCTTTCGGGGCTGCTCTCGTTTTTATTGTTCAGACTGCAGCACAACCCGTAAAAGACACGGCCAAAGCCGCATATTTCTTTGCGATCAAGCACGACCCAGATGGGTATTATCGCACTTATGAGTTCTTCAAATACAACGCTGCCGATGAGGTTCTCGCAGCTGAATATTTAAAAGCCCATTCTACGCCGACCGATCGCGTTTTTGTGTGGAGTGTAGATCAGGCTGTGCGATTGCTTGCTGAGCGACCCGCCGCTACCCGTTTTTCGGTGGATCTGCCTCTTTCAATGCCAAGCGGCTATCGTGATCAATACCGGCAGGAAGTTATTACTGACCTACGACGTGATCCTCCGAAATTTTTTGTGCTCGGATTTCCCTATGGCCATCGCAAAGAAGATGCGATCGAGTCGTGGCCGGAGATGGGTATTCTGATGATGGAGCTTTATGCGCGGGAAAGGAGCTTCGGCTTCGTCGATATCTATCGACTAAAAAACTCTCCGACGCCTTAGCCTTGAAAGACAACAAATCGGGCGGCAATGAAATTCCATATGAAGGCGAGGCCGGTCGCAACAGCCTGAGCGAGAATGTAAGGTGTGCCCCAATGTGTGAGCAGCCAGACAGTTCCTGCGTTGATCACCAGTCCGACTGCGAGCGCTCCGTAGTAACGTAAAAGGCCCTGACGAAAGGTATGCGTCGTGGTGAAGGTGTAACGCCGGTTTAGTACGTAACTTACGAAAGCTGCGCACAGAAAACCGAGGATCGTGCCAATTACCGGGTCGAGGTGAAGAAGTTCGACAGCAGCGATTAAAACACCATAGTGTACGATCGTGCCGACGACGCCGACACCGGTAAACCTTGCGAGTTGGCGCGCTAGCGGCGCGTTGGCAAGTTTGCGTATGGAGGCGGGCGTCTCAATCATGGTGTGGTTCGTGCTTAGCTACGGGTCATTTACTTTGCCAGAGCGCTGTATCGACACGCATGTGCGAAAGACGGGCCAAACGGCATGGTAGGGGATTAACTAATATGTCGAGGCTGCAAGCAGCATATTTCTATGTGCGCTCGCGCCCTGTGGACGCGGCGATTGCTCTGATTGGCGGGTTTGCCTTTTTTTATGCCTTAACGACGCTGGCGCTGCCGTTTGGCTGGGACCACGGCATCATGACCGCCGCAAGCGCACCTTATGCGCATGGGGGATTACCCTACCGCGACAGCTGGGACATGAAAGGGCCTGTTGCTTACCTGCCATTCGCACTCGCAGATTTGCTCTTCGGGCCTTCCATGTGGGGAACTCGGCTTGTTGATCTCGTGATTGAAATCCCCGCGCTTTGGGTGCTCGCACGTTGCTTGAGTGGGGTGATGAACCCGAAATTCGGCGTTCTGACCGCGCTTTCATATTATCTCTGGTACAGCGCGTCGGGATGGTTTTACACGGCCCAGCCGGATGCCTGGGCTGCTGCGTGGTCCATCATCGCGATTGCTCCGCTTTTGCGGCCCGAAGCAAAGCCTAGCCTTCTTATGCTTGCGGCCTCAGGTTTTTTCATAGGCTGCGCTGGGCTTGTGAAGCCATTTTTCTTTGCATTGGGCCTAGTTCCACTGGTGTTCATCGCACTGGCGCAAGCGACTTGGATGAAGCGCTTCCAGTTAGCGCTGGCGCTTGCCGGCGGCGCCATGGTCCCGCTCGCGCTAGTGCTGATTTATTTCGCTGCGAAGGGCGGACTCAATGCGCTCCTTGAGGTCCATATCTTATTTAGCTTGCACAGTTATTCGGGTGCTGACGGCTCATTGAAATATTCCGTGGACTCGCTGATTTCATTCGCGGGTCTTGCATCAAACGCACTTCTTGCGCCGTTTTTTGTTGTCGGCGTTTGGGCGCTTCGCCGGAATGTTAGGCTTTTGGCGATACTTTTAGCTTGGTGGGCCGTTGCGCTGCTGTGCGTGGTGATCCAGGGTAAATTCTATCCCTATCACTGGTTTATCGTTTACCCGCCATCTATCGTATTCGCGGCGCTTGGCGCTTATGCTCTTTTCAAAGAGTCATCTGCACTAAGCGCAGGGCGCGTTCTTGCGATTGCAGCGCCTACAATCTTTCTTCTGCTTGTGGTTGCACAGCCGTTTAAAGATGCGGTCAAAGTCGCGTACTTTCTTGGCGTGGCGCATAACAGCGATGCTTTGTTGCGTACTTATTCGCGCGATGAATTCAACGCCGCAGATGAGATCGCTGGCGCGCGCTATCTTGCGGCGCATACCAAGCCAGATGATCGCGTGTTTGTCTGGGGTGTTGATTCGTATGTTGGTTATTTGTCCGGTAGGCCGCCAGCGTCACGATTTTCGTTTGATCTTCCTGTCACCATGCACAGCGCTTATCGCGATGTTTATCGCGCACAGATGATGACTGAGTTGCGTACGCATCCGCCTCGGTATTTTGTGTTTGGACTGCCTTGGAAACACGACAAAGCTGGATCGGTTGCGGACTTTCCGGAGCTACGCGCATTTCTCGCAGCGAACTATGAGATCGAGACGCGCATTGGTGTTCTCGACATATATCGACGCGTGCCCAGAGGTATTTAATGCCTACTTCGGGCGCGTGACCTACTTGGACAACGCCTTGAAATTCTGTGAATAATTTGCAAGGGTTGGGCGTGCGCGCGGGGGCGTTTCGATGTTTAAGCTGAGGTGGGGGGCGGCAACTGGCGCTCTAAAAGGTGTTTTCTTAGCACGGTTTGGCTTGTGATGAGCGTTGCGAGCTCGCCTGAGACGGCCTTGTTGTCGCCAAGAGCTAGACTTCTGCTTTTTTTGGCGATTGTCCTTGGAATTATGATCCGCACCGTCGCGTTTGACGGGCCTGTCCTTGATCATCATTTCATGCGCCAGTCCGATACAGCGGCGATCGCGCGAAATTTCGCAAATGAGGGAATGGATTTTTTCCATCCTCGAATTGACTGGC
Source organism: Caulobacterales bacterium (assembly GCA_040507435.1). Lineage (GTDB taxonomy): Bacteria > Pseudomonadota > Alphaproteobacteria > Caulobacterales > Aquidulcibacteraceae > JBEVOS01. Next base: position 7,083 of record JBEVOS010000290.1, read on the forward strand.
GAGGTGACACGCCAGGCTATGTCGAGTCTGAGTTTCCGATCTACACCTACAGTGTAGCGGTTCTTTATCGCTTATTTGGCGAACATGAAGAGCTTGCACGCGGGCTCAACATATTGCTCTTTGCGTTCACGTCGCTTGTTTTGTTCGACTTTGTTCGTCGTATGTTTGGCTCGACGACAGCGCTCTTAAGCGTCTTCTTTATGAGCGTAATGCCGCTATCGGCTTACTTTACTCGAACCTTTCAGCCGGACACCCTCATGGTGCTGGCTTCGCTATCGTCCATCTACTTTTTTTGGCGATGGTCCAACGAGAAACGTATCGAATTTCTAGCGATATCTGCTGTTGCGGTATCTGTGGCGATTCTCATCAAGCCGATGAACGTTTATTTGGGCGCCCCTATCCTTTATCTCTGCTTTACCCGCTTAGGCTGGGGGTTCCTTAGAAAGATCGAGCTTTGGGCATTTGGGGCAGTTGCGCTTTTGCCAGCGTTTGCTTGGTATTCCTACGCTTATGGAATTTGGATTCACGACGGCAACACCTTCTTTCGTCCGTATTCGGCGGTGTCTTTTTCGTGGCTTATTGGTGAAGGCGATGGCTCGCCCGCGTTCGAGATTCGTCGCCGATCTTTGATATCGGATATGTTGTGGCGCATTGGCTATCTTGTG
>JBEVOS010000015.1:0-8266 GCA_040507435.1 Caulobacterales bacterium
GCTCGCAAGCCAGATAAAGACGACTTGGTCGAGCGGCGCCGAAAACAGCGAGGAAATCATCACGCGCTGCGAAAGCGGCCGTTTCACGAAGGTGTAAACCGCCCAGTCGACGGTTTCAGAGATTAGGAACGCCGCTCCGGAAGCGAATACCACGACAATCCAGGACGTGAGCGTCGAAAGCGCCAATCCCGCGATCATTGCGAGAAGAACGTAGTTTTTCACCTCTCGCTGGGCAAAATCCCGCACCACCAGAACGAGGCCGGTGACAATCGCGAGCGGCTGAAATTGCCCGCCGCCGAAGGCTTCCGGGATAGGCATCGTGGGAACGGCGGCGAAGGACCAATTTATGATCGGCATCAGCGCCACGTAGAGGGCTGTCCAGCGATAGCCTTTGAGGAAAATCGCCGCCACCACCACGGCACATACCGGGTAGGCGATGATCGGCTGCTGGAGGAAGAGGAGGGCGTCGTTCAGCGCTTGCATGGGTGCGGATGCTGGCGCGGGTGAGGCGCGGCGTCTAGAGACCCGTCACAAGATCATAAAGCAAAACAGGGCAGCCGGTATGACTGCCCCATCGTTGGGCCTAAGCTTGCCTCAGAAGACCTTTGCGACTTCGAAAAAGATGTCGTTGGTCGCAACATCCACATCATCAACTTCAAAGCGGCGATAGCCCGCGCCAATAGAAAAGCCCTTGCCAATATTGAAAGCGGCGCCAGCGCCTAATTGCCAAGCCAATTCTGCGTCAGATTCGGCAGAATAGCCGGCGATGTTAACTTCTACTTCAGCAAGACCAAGTCCGCCGCCGAGATAGAGTTCGAATGCACTTCCAACTGGAATCTGCCACCAGCCATTGGCCATCACAGCATTAACTTGTGCGTCCGAGCTTGGAATCACCACGTAGCCTGTTCCGTCAACATAGGCTTGGTCCAGATCGGCGCTGCGCGCAGCAAACTCCGCTTCCACCACGAAATTTCCGAGGTCAGCCCCGATGCTTACGCCTCCCGATGCGCCATCTGAAAATGAAATCTCGCCTGAAAAACCTTCGCCATCGTCGAAAGGAATGCTGTCTACGTCGGATGTTCCAATGAAGCCGTGAATTCGCAATCCAGTCGGCTGCTCTTCGGCTTGCGCATTGATTGCGCCGAAGCCAAATAAAATGCCCGCCGCCATGGCTGTTTGGCCTAAGAGCCTTCTCATCATCAAATCTCCCTTCCCCTGCGTGTATTTACGTTAGGGTGAGCGGTTTGACGCATGGTTATGACGTTAAGGCAACCCAAACTTTCGCCCCAGCGGTACGAAATTGCCGCGCTCAGCTTTTGCTGAAGCTAAGCTGTGGCAAACCTGCATCAGGCTCTTAATCGCCGGGTGTGCGAACAGACCATGCGCCGAGTGCGCTTAGCTTCAGGAGCAACGCTGGAAGTGCTTCGCGTAAGGCGAGATCCAAGCCAAATGGCGGATTCACAACGAGCACGCTCGATCCCGTGAGCGGTCCCGCCAAGGTAGGCGCATCGATCAAGAAGTCTGCCCGCAATGCCGGCCGATCAATCTCCGCGTCCACGCGATCGAGAGCAGCGCTGTCCTTCAGTGGCCGCCACCACAAAAAAACGCCATGGCCAAAGCGCGTAAGGCCCTCTTTGATCGCGCGCGCAGCCTGCGCGAGTTCGTCGGGCTTTTCATAAGGCGGATCGATAAGGACGAGTCCGCGTAGCTCTTTCAGAGGCAACAGCGCCTTCATCGCTGCGAGGCCGTCACGGGCGTGAATCTCAACATTTGGCAGTTTGCCGAGCGTCAGGCGCAGTTTCCGGGCTTCTTCGGGATGAAGTTCGCAGGCCGCAAGCCGATCCTGCGGGCGCAGGAAATTCGCGATGAGGGCGGGCGATCCGGGATAGGTGTTGCGTACGCCATGCGGATTGAACGCGAGAACTGCGTTCAAATAAGCCTCTATCGGCGCAGGCGCTTCCGGGAAGTGCCAAAGCTTATCGATCCCATTCCGGAATTCGGGGCTCCGGCGCGCTTCATCGCTTTTGAGGTCGTAGAGACCCGCGCCCGCATGCGTGTCCAGAACGCCGAATGGCGTCTCCTTCGCGCGCAGGCGCATAAGGATCAAAACCAACGTGAGGTGCTTCAGCACGTCGGCATGATTGCCGGCGTGGAAAGCGTGGCGGTAATTCATGGAACGGGCTTTAGCGCCCCCAGGGCTAGCGGGCGAGCCCAGCGAGCGCGGCGGTAGGAGCGTTCACGTTTGCCGGCTTCGGCGCGGCATAGCCCAGCGCGATCTTCAACAGGCCGCGTAGTTGGAGCGCGCTCATGGGCCAAGGCGAAGAACGCTGGCGCATCACGCGCTTCCAGACTTCCTCAGTCCGTGCTGGATCGCTCACATGCGCCATGCCCCATGAGGGGTAAGAGAGGGCGGCGATTTCGCTCATCTCCACGAGCACGAGATCCCGGTGGCGCGGGTCGCGGCTGATTTCCTGAAACAAGGACGAAACCGCGGCGCGCGGCCCTTCAAGGATCTGGATAAAGCAGCTCTCGTCCGCCATCAGCAGTCCAGTGACGTTGCGGACTTTATTGCGCGGAGCGGAAGTAGAAGCCAAAGCGGCGATCTCATCGTCGCCGCACAAACGCTCGCTGAAATAGACCAACCGATTAAGCATCCGCCACACCAAATTGTGAGGGCGGAACCCGCGCCTCATTTCTGTTATTGAAGCGGAAGCTATCTTGCTTGCCGCCATCGCCGGGGCGCAATTTAGCGCAGCGGCCTTAACGCCACGTGCGCGGATAAGGTTAGCCTTATATGAAAGGTGGGTCATGGCGGTGGTGATAGACAATCGCGCCAAGAGCCGGTTCGAATTGGAAGAGCAGGGCCTGATCGCGTTCGCGGATTATCGCCGTCGAGACGGCGTTCTCTACATTCCCCATGTTGAAGCGCCAGAGGCGCTGCGCGGAACAGGAACGGCGGGGCGTCTTATGGAAGGTCTGCTTGGCCTTATACGTTCAGAAGGGCGCAAGGTCCGCCCGATTTGTCCCTATGCTGTGGCCTACATTGCACGTCACAAAGAATATCAAGACCTGTTGGGCTAACGTTGAGCGGAGAAACCCGGTGATCGAACGTGAGGTCGAGATCGAAACGCCGGATGGCGTGATGCGCACGTTCATTTTCCATCCGGAGGAAGAAGGCCCGCATCCTGTTGTGCTCTATTACATGGACGCGCCCAGCATCCGGCCCGCCTTGAAGGATATGGCGAGCCGCCTCGCGTCCGCGGGCTATTACGTAATGTTGCCCTTTCTCTACTACCGGAACTCTCCCTTCCGCGAATTCGGCGCCAGCGATGAGGATATGCATGCGCGCAGCCAATTGATGGGCGCGATCACGAAAGACGGCGCAGTGCGCGATGCCGCAAGCTTGCTCGCGTTTGCCGATCGCGATCCAAACGCCGCGCCCGGTAAGATTGGTGCAGTCGGTTTTTGTATGAGCGGGCCTCTGGTGATCGCGCTTGCGAATGCGATGCCGGAACGCGTCGCCGCGGCGGCCTCTGTTCACGGTGCTTGGTTCGTGACCGACAAGCCCGATTCAACCCACCTCAACCTCACCAATATCAAGGGCGAGCTGTATTTCGCGTGGGCTGATAACGATCAAACCGCGCCCGTGGCCGATATGGAATGCTTGGAAAGCGCGTTGCGCAGCGCCAATGCGAGATATCGCATAGATTTCTTCCAGAACGCCGTACACGGATTTGCGCCGCAGGGCCCGCGCTATCATCGCTACGCATCCGAGAAGCACTGGGAGCGTGTGCACGCTCTCCTGCAAAGAACGATCGGCTAAGCTGGCGTCGGCAAGCGTAAAGTCGCGCGCAATCCGCCCATAACGGATTTGGAGAGGGTAACTTCTCCGCCATGTGCGCGCGCCACGTCGCGCGCGATAGCAAGCCCAAGCCCAACGCCTTTTGCATTCCGGGTGCGCGTCTCATCGAGGCGCGAGAAGGGGCGGAAGGCGTCCTCGTACAATTCCGGTGGGATGCCTGGGCCGTCATCGTCAATTGCAATTTCAGCAACCGATCCATCGCGACGGGCGGTCACGCGCACATTATCGCCATGCGCCACGGCGTTATCGACGAGGTTGACGATCGCACGCTTAAGAGCGTGCGGCCGGATTGGCGCGGTGAGTGCGCCCGATACGGAGAGGTCAATCGTTGCGCCGCCATTTTGCGCGGCCCGCGCCACATCGCGCACAAGCATCCCAATATCAGAGAGCGTCTGATCCTCGGTCTGCTCCCCGCGTGCAAACGCGAGATATTCTTCTAGCGTGGATTCCATATCTCCGAGATCGTGCTTGGCTGCTTCAAGTTCCGGCGTTGACGGCATAAGCGCGAATTGCAGCTTGAGGCGCGTCAACGGCGTGCGCAGATCGTGACTAACGCCTGCGAGCAATTGCGCGCGCTGGTCGATGTGCCGCTTAATCCGTCCGCGCATATCGAAGAATGCGTGCGTCGCTTGACGTACTTCGCGCGCGCCGCGTGCGCGGAATATGCCTTCGTCCTCTTCACCCCGCCCAAAACGCTCCATGGCGTCGGCGAGACGCTCAATCGGGCGCACCTGATTGCGGATGAAGATGATAGAAACGATCGCCAGAAAAATTGTCGCGCAGAAAATCCAAGCGACAAAAAGCGGGCCGGAGCGCGCCTGCACGCGATCCCTGTAGGCGAAAATCTCGAACACGCCGCCATCAATGGGCACGCGAATTCTGACCTGGTTTCCGGGACAAGATGAATCGTACCAAACGTCACGCGACAATTCCTGCGAAAGCGCGCGCGTCAAATACCGGTCAACAACAGACCCTGTGACGGAGCATCGTTCCGCCTCAAGTTCGTCGCGTGGGTGAAGCGCCACCGAGAGTCGCAGCAAATTTGCGATACGGCCTACATCGGAAAGCGTGTCGTCGCTTGGGCTGCGCTCATAGAGCTGAATGAGCAGCGCAACATCTGATGCAACCCCTTGGCTCATGCGCTTGGATGTCGCCTGCCAGTGATCATCCAGGAAGATGAGCGTCACCCCGATCTGCAGGATCGCCGCAGGCACCAAGATGATAAGAATCGTACGCCAATAAAGGCCCTTCGGCAGGTAATCGCGAAAGCGGCGGCGCAGGAGTGGCATGAGTTTTTGTAATCAGAGCTGCGCAGAATCTTCGACGATGAAAGACATACCCGCCCAACCGAATTGCATATACGGCAAGAACGTGAATTGCGGGTTCTCGCGCTCAAACTCTCGCAACGCTTTGCGCTCTCCAGAAACGCTCGCCTCCGACGGACAAAAATAATCGTCAAAAGCCACAATCATGCTGTTCTTCAAGCGCGGCAGAAGAAACGCGAGCACATCTTTAGTGGAGGAGTACATATCGCAATCGACGTAGGCCAACGCGATATTGCTTGGGCGGGCATCGCTGCTTTGCTTCAGGGAGTCGGAATAGAAGCCCTTCACTAAGCGATATCGGTTCTCAGGAATCTTCGCTTTTTGAATAACGCCGCGCGCCCGCTCAAGCCCGACGCCAAACGCGCCCTCGTGCCAATTCGGATGATCGTCCGCCTTGCCGTCTGGCGCAGGAAGGCCTTCGAATGAATCGAACCCCCACTGAATCAGTGGCGCACGCTGGCGTTCGCACTCCTTAAAGACGGTCGTGAATGTGCCGCCCGAGCCGAAGCCGAACTCAACATAATCGCCGGAGATGCCGTTGAACTTGAGGTACCAAATCGCGCGGCGAAAAAACAGACGGCGGTCTTCCACCTCCAGCCAGCGCATCGGCTTTTGGAATGGATCGACGATAGAACGCTGAAGCCGCTTAAGTGGCCGATTTTTTGGCATTGCCCGTCCCGAAAAAAGTTCGTTCACATCGCCTGGAATGTATCGGGAGGCAAGCGCGTCCCGCGTTCAACGATTGATCGCTAAAAGTCTTTGCCATTCACCTTGGCCGGCGTCAGGGCGGCTAGGTCAATCCCGTCAAGGCAGCGCACGTTGATCGCTGCCATCTCGGCGCCGTCGGGCCCTTTGCCGCGTGCGAAACTTTGAACGCCGCAAGTCTTGCAAAAGAGATGGCTGATCATCTTTTTGTTGAATTGATACTCTGTCAGCGCGCCGTCTCCCTTGTTCAGTGTGAATGTGGACGCGGGAATGAAGGTGAGGATGAAGCCCTTGGCGCTGCAATGGCTGCAATTGCATTCGATCGCTTGGCTTGTATCGACGGTGGCGGTGTAACGCACTGCGCCGCAATGGCATCCGCCTTCATAACTTTGCGCGTCGGCCATCGTAAATCCTTCTAGTCGATTGCAAGCCGGTACCCGATCCCGCGCACCGTTTGTAGAAACACCGGTGCGCGCGGGTCAGCCTCGATCTTACGCCGCAAGCGCGTGATCTGAACATCGACGGAGCGCTCGAGCCCCGCATTGGTTCGCTTGGCGAGTTCTTCGCGCGAGATTTCATCGCCGCCTTTGGCCGCCAAAACCCGGAGCATGGCGACTTCAGCTTCCGTCAAACGTATGGAGGCGCCTTCGCGCATAAGATCGCCACGCTGCGTGTTAAAGACGAACGGGCCGAACCGTATTTCTTCGACATTGCCGGGAATATTGCGCGCATTGCGGCGCAGGATGGCGTTGATGCGCAGCGCCAGCTCTTCCGGCTCGAATGGCTTTGGCACGTAGTCATCCGCGCCGATCGAGAGTCCCTTGATCCGGTCTTCGGCAAGCCCCCGCGCCGTCAGCAGCACGATAGGCACATTGGATTTTGCGCGCACGCTTTCGGCGAGGCTGAAGCCGTCTTCCTTCGGCATCATCACGTCAAGAATGAGCAAATCGAAGTCGAAGCTTTGCATGAGCTTCCGCGCCGCATCTGCATCCGCTGCCGAGGAAACGCGCGCGCCGCCCTGCGTGAGATAGCGTTTCAGCAGTTCACGGATGCGGTCGTCGTCATCGACGATGAGGAGGTGAGGCGGGCGGTCGAGCGCGTCGAACAATATTTCGTTCAAAGCCCATCCTCCGCGGCAAGCGCGCCGAGAACCGTGCGGGCTCCGGCGACCGCGTCCGCGCCTGCCAGCCGGAACACTTGCGCCAACCGCTCCCGAAGCGCGGCCGTGGCCTCCCGTTCAGCCTCGCGCCCCGCCGCCGTGAGCGACAGCAGACGCTGCCGGCGATCTTCCTCGCCTGGCTCGCGCAGAATCATCTGCGCCTTCTCAAGGTCAGCAAGCACCCGCGCAAGGCTCTGTTTGCGCACATCGAGCCGTGTGAGAAGCGCCGATACAGGCAGACCCTCGCTGCGGCGTATTGCAGCGAGCGCTCTGTAATGCGCCGGGCCTAAACCGTTCGCGGTCAACGCCCCTTCCGCCGAGCGCCAAAAACGGCGCGTCGCCGCGAAAATGAGATCGACCGCGCGGTCGAGTTCCTCCTCACGAAGATAGAGGCGCCCTTCCGGGAGGTCGGGGGCGGGACGGGTCTGGTTGACAGGCATGGCCGGGGGCGGAGAATGCTCGGCCCCGCTTCGCGACACAAGCAGTCTCGGGCGCGTTTTCAGGAGTGACTTCGAATGGCCGACGAGGCCCCTTACCACGACCGTGATGGGTGGATCTGGATGAATGGGGAATATGTGCCGTGGCGCGAAGCCAAGGTGCATATTTTGACCCACGGCCTCCATTACGCGTCTGCGGTATTTGAAGGCGAGCGCTCCTATGACGGCCAGATTTTCCGCTCGCGCGAGCATTCCGAGCGCCTGCACAATTCCGCGCGCCTCATGGGCTTCCAGCTTCCCTACACTGTCGATGAACTCGATCGCGCTAAGGCGGAGACGGTTTTGAAGACGGGTTTGTCCTCCGCCTATGTGCGTGCGGTCGCGTGGCGCGGCTCGGAAAAAATGGGCGTCGCCGCGCAGCACAACCGCATCAACGTCGCCATCGCGGCCTGGCATTGGGGCGATTATTTCGCGGACAAGATGAAGGGCATCCGGCTCACAGTGTCGCCGTGGCAGCGTCCTTCGCCAGCGACCGCGCCATGCCACGCCAAGGCGGCGGGACTCTACATGATCTGCACGCTCTCGCGCCACGCCGCGACCGATGCCGGTTTCGACGACGCCATCATGATGGATTGGCGTGGCCAGATTGCCGAAGGCACCGGCGCCAACATCTTCTTCGTGAAGGATGGCGTGTTGCACACGCCTTATCCGGATTGCTTCTTGAACGGCATCACCCGTCAAACCGTGATCGGTCTCGCTAAAGCGCGGGGCATCGAAG
>JBEVOS010000050.1:0-7439 GCA_040507435.1 Caulobacterales bacterium
TCAGACTTTCGTTACGCGCTTATGCGCAAATGACTAATGCCTGATACGTTCGCGCTTATCCCGTTCGCTGGCCTTCTTCTCGTCGCCGCCATCAGCGATGTCGCGACGATGAAAATCCCGAACTGGGTTTCGATTGCGCTTGCGGCCAGCTACCCGGTCGTGGCGCTCATTACAGGCCAACCGCTTACGGAAATCGGCATCAACCTGGCATTCGGTTTTGGCGTGCTCGTTCTTTGTTTTGGGCTTTTTCAGTTCGGCATTATGGGCGGCGGCGACGCAAAGCTGATCGCTGCAGCCGCCGTTTGGACGGGCCTCAACGCTTTCTTGTTTTTTGCGGGCTGGATGGCGCTCGCGGGCGGCCTTATCGCACTCGTACTGCTTTTCGTGCGCCGCGCGGTGAAGCCGAGCGAGGAGCGCCCCGCCTTTCTCAACCGCCTTCTTAAGCCGCACGGCGGCGTCCCTTACGGCGTTGCGATCGCATTTGGCGGCCTGATGGCGCTCGATATCGCGCGCACCGCGTTAACCCTGCCTTAGCCATAACTACACAATGTGTGATTTGAAAGTTTAAAGGCGCACGCGCCGAAAGGAGCACGCATGTCAGCGCGTCAGCTGATCGTACTTGGCGTCGCATTCATCGCAGCGATCGGCGCGCTCTTCGTTATTCGCGGCATGGCGAGCCCTCGCGAGGAAGCGCCGCAGGCGGCGGAGCAGCCGATTTCCGGCGAGATGGTTCTCGTTTACGCGCGGGATGTAACGCAGGGCGCGCCGCTCGCTACGAATGACATGGCGTGGCGGCTTTTTCCTGAGGATTCCGTCGGCCAGCAGTTCATCAAGCAAAAAGATCAACCCGAAGCGCTCACGCAAATGCAAGGCGGCGTGACGCGCCGTGCGGCTGTCGCTGGCGAGCCAGTTATCGCAGGACAGATCGTTCTTCCCGATGGGCGCGGCTTCATGGCGGCGACGCTTCAGCCCGGCTATCGCGCGGTTTCCATTGAAGTTGAGGCGAACACCTCTGCAGGCGGCTTCATCCAGCCGAATGACCGTGTCGATGTTCTCGTCACACGTAAGGTTGACGGCGGCGCTGTTGAGACGGCGCAGACGCGGGTCGTTCTTGAAGATGTGCGCGTCATCGCTCTCGATGAACATACAAGCGCGCAAAATGGCGGCGATGGCCCCGAGCGGATCACGGCGAGCATCGCCGTTCTCGAGCTTTCGCAACAAGACGCGACCCTGCTCGCTTCCGCTGACCGCAGCGGCAAAATCTCGCTCGCGCTTCGCCCGGTGGAGGCCGAAACGGCTGGCATGCGGACGCCATCCGCTGCGCCGCGCACGCAAGCTGGCGGCGGCACGGGCGGCATAGTCATTCACGCCTTCGGGCGCGCCGGGGGGGCGAGTTAATGATGGTCAAAGGCAAAGCGACTGGCGTTGCAGCGCTTTCCGCGCTGCTCGCGATGTCGCCGGCTGTCGCATCCGCGCAAGCGCCTGTGCAGCGAGTATCGCAGGCAAGCGCGTCTGCAAGCGCGACGTCGCTGGTTCTTCCGCTCGGCAAATCCGCGATCGTGGATCTGCCCGCGGATGCACGTGACGTTCTGCTCTCCAATCCAGCAACTGCTGACGCCGTCGTTCGCACACCGCGCCGCATCTACGTGATCGGACGGGCGCTTGGGCAAACCAACGCCTTTTTCTTCGACGCAAGCGGGCGGCAGATCGCAAATATCGAAATTCGCGTTGAGCCTGACGTTACCCCGCTCAACGATATTTTGCAGCGCATGACTGGCTCGACGAATGTGCGCGCCGAGGCCGTCAACGGCTCGATGGTGCTTTCCGGCACGGTGAGTTCGCCTGCGGACGCGACGAGTGCGGTTGATATAGCAAATCGCTTCATCGCCACCAACGGCGGCGGCGCCACCGGCGCGCAGATCGTGAATATGATCGAAGTTCAGGGCTCTGAGCAGGTCATGGTGCGGGTGCGGGTCGTTGAGATGAGCCGCACGCTCGTCCGTCAGCTTGGCGTGAACCTGAACTACAACGAGATTGCGAACACGCTGCTCGGCTCCGATGCGTTCGTGAATGTCGCGTCGCAAAACGGGTTCTCGATTGCTGGACGCTTGCTCGGCGGCGTAACAGCCTCCGGCGGCGTTGCTGAAAGCATTTTAACGCCAAGCTCGCTCACTTATCCAGGCGGCTCGGCAGGCAGCGGCGCAACGCCGGGGGCAGCTGGGGTCGGCGGCTATTCCTATGACAATGCTGGAACGATCGACCCAATTGATGACGTCACCACTTTCGGCGGCGCCGAGACGCGAACGACCCGTCAGACGGACGCATCGATCCAGGCTTTCGAGCGCGCCGGCTTACTGCGTATCCTTGCTGAGCCAAATCTCACGGCTATATCCGGCGAAAGCGCGCGCTTCCTCGCCGGCGGCGAATTTCCAGTGCCGGTCAATTCCGACGATGGGCAAATCAGCGTCGAGTTCAAACCATTCGGCGTCGGTCTTGCGGTGACGCCTGTTGTGCTTTCGGCGGGACGCATCTCACTGAAACTCTCGACGGAAGTCAGCGAGTTGACGAGCGAAGGTGCGATTTCGACTGGCGATACGCCGGTGACGAACGCGAACGGCACGACTTCGATCATTCGCGGCGTCACCATTCCCGCGCTGCAGGTGCGGCGCGCGGAAACGACCGTCGAGATGCCATCCGGCAGCGCCATCGTGATGGCTGGCCTCATCCGCGAAAGCACGCGCCATGCAATGGAAGGCCTGCCTGGCGCGATGAACATGCCGGTGCTCGGCACGCTCTTCCGGTCGCGCGATTTCCAAAACAGCGAAACCGAGCTTGTGATCATCGTGACGCCATATCTCGTGCGCCCGACGCGCCCTGAGAATTTGCGCACGCCGGCCGATGGCTTCCTCAATCCGAACGAAACGTCGGCGATGTTCCTTGGCCGCCTCAATCACGTTTATCGCGGCCGTGACCGCGACGACGATGCGGCCAGCGCACCGACACAGTTGCACGGCCCCAGCGGTCACGTGATCCCATGAAGGAGAGAGCTATGAAGGCCCTTCCGCTAACAGCGCTGCTTGGAAGCGCCTGCGCTGCGCTGTCGCTTTCGGCATGCGTCTCCGTGCCAAAACAAGAGCCGCCGCCAGCAAGCGCTGCTGATCGCCATCAGATCACCGTGCAGGAAACGGGGGCGCGTCTCGATATTCCTGTGGCGGCAGGCGCGTTTGCGCTGACAGCACAACAACGCGATCAGCTTTCAGGTTTCGCGAGCGCTTATCTGCGCAGCGGACACGGCCCAATCGTGCTTAGCGTGCCTGGCGGCGGCGGCAATGCGGATTCCGCGGCGCGCATATCGCACGAAATGCGGATGCGTTTGACAGAAGCAGGCGTTCCCTACGCAGCGATTGCCGGCAGCACGTATGACGGCTCGCAATCGGAAGCGCCGATCGTGCTTTCTTTCACGCATTTCGAAGCGACGGCGCCAGAGTGCGCACCGCTTTGGCGGCAAGATCTTGCGCATCAATCGAACAACCAAGCCTATGAGAGCTTTGGGTGCTCCGCGCAGGCCAATCTCGCCGCGATGATCGAAGATCCGCGTGATCTGATGCAGCCGCGCGATGAAACGGCGCGCGACGGGGCGCGGCGGGCCGAAGTCATGGAGCATTATCGGGCTGGCGAACAAACGCACGCTGAGCGCTCCAGCGACGAACGTGTTTCCATTTCTAGCGCGGTGCGGTGAGGACGGCGATGTCAGGTTCTCAAGCGGATATTTCCTGGAGCATTTCAGACTCCGACGAGGATGAATTCATTCTCGAGGATGACGAAACGTTCGGTCTTGGAGACATCGAAGGCGCTGCTGAACCGCCGCCGATGGATTCGGACGATCTCATCGGCGACATCGAACAAATCGATAGCGCCGAGCCCTTCACGCTTGCTTCGCCGCCGCCGTTTGCGAACGACGATCGGCTGACCGAGCAGCCTATTCCGCGCATCACCATTCACGCTGCGTGCGACCGGCCCGACATTGCGCGGCTCCTCGAAGGCATTTCATCGGACCGCCGGATGGCCAGAGCCGAAATTACCGTTGAGCAAGGCGGTATCGAGGCTGCGCTGACACGCTTCGCCAGCATGGCGAGCCCCAATCTTCTTATCATCGACACCGTCCAACAGGGCGCGCAGATGCTGCAGAGCCTCGACCGGCTCGCGCAGGTGATCGAAGAAGGAACAAAAGTCGTCATTATCGGCGCGATCAACGACATTCCGCTGTTTCGCGAACTGATGCGGCGCGGCGTTTCCGAATATATCGTGCCGCCGATCCTGCCGCTCGAACTGATCCGCACGGTGTGCGGGCTTTATGTGAGTGCGGAAAAGCCGTTCGCCGGCCGCGTGATCTCCGTGATCGGCGCGCGGGGCGGCATTGGCGCATCGACACTTGCGCACAACATTGCTTGGTCAATCGCTGAACGCCAGGAAGCTGGCGCGACGCTGATCGATCTCGATCTCTCGTTCGGCACGGCGGCGCTCGATTTCAATCAAGACCCGCAGCAATCTATCGCCGATGCGCTGCTTGCCCCCGATCGCGTGGACGAAGTTCTGCTTGAGCGTTTGACGACGAAACATACGCAGCGCCTGCAGATGCTGACTGCGCCGGCGACGCTTGAGCGCGAATTCGAACTCGATCCGTCTGCCTTTGAAACCGTCATTGAGCGCGTGCGCCGTACGAGCCCATTCATCGTGCTCGATCTGCCGCACACATGGTCGAGTTGGATCAAACAAACGATCCTTTCAGCGGATGATGTTGTGATCGTCGGCGGGCCGGACCTCGCTTCACTCCGCAACTCGAAGAACATCAGTGACCATCTGCGCGCCGCCCGCCCGTACGACGCCGCGCCGCATATGGTGCTCAACATGCAGGGCGTGCCAAAGCGGCCGGAAATTCCGCTAAAGGATTTCGCCGAAGCGCTCGGCGCTGAGCCGGTCGCAGCAATTCCGTTCGATCCGGGGCTGTTCGGAATGGCGGCGAATAACGGCCAAATGATCGGCGAATTCCAGCCCGCGCATAAAACTGCACTGGTGCTGGATGCGCTGGCTGCTTCACTCACCGGCCGGCGGCCGATCGAAGTGAAGAAGACTCAGCTCAATATCCGCATTCCATTCATGACGCGGTGAAGCATCTATGTTCGGTAAGCGCAGCAACGACGGTTCTTCGCCGGCTCCCGATATAGGGCGCGTTGCACCGCCGCAAGCGGCGCGTCCGCCGTCGCAGCGCCCTGCTCAGTCGGCGCCGCCTATGCCTGCGCCTGCGGCGCAAGCTTCGAAGCCACGCACGCCCCCGCCTGCGCCAACGCCCGATCCCTCCGAGGCGCAGGAGTATCGATCGGAAGCGTATTACCGCGTCAAAAGCACGATTTTTAATGCGTTGATCGAAACCATCGATCTTGCGCAACTTGCGCAGCTCGATCCGGAAAGCGCGCGAGACGAAATTCGCGACATCGTTGCGGAAATTATCTCGATCAAGAATGTCGTTATGTCGATCGCGGAGCAGGAAGGCCTACTCGACGATATTTGTAACGACGTTCTCGGCTATGGCCCGCTCGAACCTCTGTTGGCGCGGGACGACATCGCCGACATTATGGTCAATGGCGCGGGCGGCGTGTTCATCGAAGTCGGCGGAAAGGTTCAGAAGACAGGCGTGCGCTTTCGCGACAACGGCCAACTGATGAACATCTGCCAACGCATCGTCAGCCAAGTCGGCCGGCGTGTCGATGAATCCAGCCCGATATGCGACGCGCGCTTACCTGATGGTTCGCGCGTCAACGTCATCGTGCCGCCGCTCGCGATCGATGGCCCGACGCTCACGATCCGGAAATTCAAGAAGGACAAGCTGAAACTCTCCAATCTCGTGGAGTTCGGCTCAATCTCACCCGCGGGCGCGCGCATTCTTCAAATCATCGGCGCGTGCCGATGCAATGTCTTGATATCGGGCGGCACCGGCTCGGGCAAAACGACCCTCCTCAATACGCTCACCGCGTTCATCGATCCGACCGAACGGATCATCACCTGCGAAGACGCTGCGGAATTGCAGCTTCAGCAGCCGCACACGGTCCGCCTCGAAACGCGCCCGCCAAATCTTGAAGGCACGGGCGCTGTCTCAATGCGCGATCTCGTCAAGAACTGCCTGCGGATGCGTCCTGACCGCATCATCGTCGGCGAGGTCCGCGGCCCCGAGAGCTTCGACCTGTTGCAGGCGATGAATACGGGCCACGACGGATCGATGGGCACGTTGCACGCGAACACGCCGCGCGAAGCGCTTTCGCGTCTTGAAAGCATGATCACGATGGGCGGTTTCTCACTGCCGCCCAAAACCATTCGCGAAATTATTGTCGCCGCGGTGGATGTTGTTATTCAGGCGCAGCGTCTGCGTGACGGCTCGCGTCGCATTACGCAGATCACCGAAGTCATGGGCCTCGAAGGCGATACGGTGATTACGCAAGATCTTGTGCTCTACGAAATTCACGGCGAAGATCAAAACGGCCGCATCATTGGGCGTCACAAAGCGACGGGTGTTGGGCGTCCGCGCTTTTGGGAGCGCGCGCGTTATTTCGGCCTTGAACGCGAACTCGCCGCTGCGCTCGATGAAGCGGAGAACGCCTAATGGATATGGCGATCGTTGCTGCAGGTCTCGCTTTCGTCGTTGTTGCGGGCGCGGGCGTCGCGCTCGCTGGCGGCGGTGGTCAAGTGCAAACGGCGCAAGGAAAAAAGCGCGTCAAGGCGATGGCGAACCGCGCTGGCAAAGCGCGTGTTCAAGTCGATACGTCCGCCGTCAAGCGACGCCAAAGCACGCAGGAAGCGCTCAAAGATCTCGCCGCCAACGAAAAGCAATCCCGCAAGCGCCGCGTTTCGATCAAAGGCCAGCTCACGCAGGCAGGCCTTGAGGTTTCGCTGACGCATTATTGGATCGCCGCGGGCGTTCTTGCAGCGGTGCTCGCGCTTGTCGGTTTCCTCATCAAGGGCCCGATCCCGGCAGCTATGGGATTGCTGGTCGGCTTGCTCGGCCTGCCCCGCTGGATATTGGGCTTTCTGGTAGGCATGCGGCAGAAAAAGTTTTCCGGGCAATTGGCGGATGCGATCGATATTATCGTGCGCGGCGTGAAAAGCGGCCTGCCGCTCAATCAATGTCTGCGTATCATCGCTGAAGAAAGCCCCGAGCCGATCAAAACGGAATTCAAAGCGCTGGTCGATGGCCAGGCGATGGGCGTGCCGCTCGATCAAAATTTGCAGCGTATGTTTGAGCGTATGCCGCTTCCGGAAGTGAACTTTTTCCAGATCGTGCTTGTCATCCAACAGAAGACGGGCGGCAACCTCTCGGAATCGCTTGGCAATCTTTCTACGGTGCTTCGCGCGCGCAAACTCATGAAGGCGAAGGTGAACGCGCTATC
>JBEVOS010000084.1:0-4616 GCA_040507435.1 Caulobacterales bacterium
GCGCTTTTTGGCTTGAGCCGCGACGCGCAAGGAAGATCAAGCTTAATGACTGAACACGCCGCGTCCGCGGACGCAAATGCCGCGCAGGCTGAACATCCTGAAAACGAGCACGCTAAACCAATACTGACATTCGCCGACCTCGGCCTCGAGCCTGACACGCTCCGCGCCGTTGAGGAGTCGGGATACACAACGCCTACGCCGATTCAGCAGGCGGCGATCCCCATCGTTCTCGAAGGCCGCGATGTGCTCGGCATCGCACAGACGGGCACCGGAAAAACGGCCAGCTTCACTCTGCCGATGATCCACATTCTGTCGAAAGGCCGCGCGAAAGCACGCATGCCGCGAACGCTTATTCTTGAGCCGACGCGTGAGCTTGCCGCTCAAGTCGCTGAAAGCTTCGACAAATATGGAAAGTACCAAAAACTCACGAAAGCGTTGCTGATCGGCGGCGTCTCTTTCGCCGACCAAGACGCGCTTCTTGCGCAAGGCGTTGATGTTCTGATTGCGACGCCAGGCCGGCTGCTCGATCATTTCGAACGCGGCAAGCTTCTCCTCAATGGCGTGCAAGTTATGGTCGTCGATGAAGCCGACCGCATGCTGGATATGGGATTCATCCCCGATATCGAACGCATTTTCAAACTGACGCCGTTTACGCGGCAAACCCTGTTTTTCTCCGCCACGATGCCGCCGGAAATCACGCGGCTGACAGAAGCATTCTTGCACAATCCGAAGCGCATCGAAGTTACAAAGCCAGCGACCGCCGCATCAACGATTGATCAGCGTATAGTACGTTTACCGGGAAATGATCCGCGTACGCGCCGCGCTGCGTTGCGCGCCGTGATCAAATCTTGCGGTGAAATCAAAAACGGGATTATCTTCTGCAATCGAAAAAGCGATGTCGATATCGTCGCAAAATCGCTTTCACGGCACGGCTTCAACGCCGCTCCGATACACGGCGACCTTGACCAATCTTTGCGCACGAAGACGCTCGATCGTTTCCGCTCAGGGGACGTAAGCTTATTGGTGGCGAGCGATGTGGCCGCGCGCGGGTTGGACATTCCGGCGGTAAGCCAAGTTTTCAATTATGAACCACCGCGTCATGCGGATGATTACGTGCACCGTATCGGCCGGACTGGCCGCGCTGGGCGCGCCGGCCAGGCATTTATGCTTGTCGGTCCAGGAGACGTAAAAAGCT
The DNA here is from genome assembly GCA_040507435.1 of Caulobacterales bacterium. Classification (GTDB taxonomy): domain Bacteria; phylum Pseudomonadota; class Alphaproteobacteria; order Caulobacterales; family Aquidulcibacteraceae; genus JBEVOS01. The sequence continues at coordinate 1,196 of JBEVOS010000084.1, forward strand.
TAGACGCGATCCAAAAGCTGACTGGCGCGACGATCGCTGCAGCAGCAGAAATCGAAGGCTTGCCCAGCGAGGCATTGGGCGATGCACGCGACAGCGGCGGTCGTGGCCGCAAAGCGGATGAAATAAAGCGCGAGCGCGCTCAAAAGAAAGAACGCTCTCCACGCCGCGAAGATAACGCGCCACCGCAAGAAGCGCCGAAGCGCGCTGACCAACCTTCACGCGCCGATCGCGCACCTGCCGAACGTCCACGCCGCGAACCGCGTCACGAGCCCCGTCACGAGCAGGAAATCGTCGGCTTTGGGGATTCCGTGCCGGCATTTCTCCGGCGTAGCACGGGCGGCTGATCATCCCTTCAGGCGCCTTTCAAGAAACTTCTTGAACGTCTCCCCGTAAGGCGGCCGGAAAAGGTTGATCAAGTCGCTTCCGGTTTGGCGGAACACGGCTCTCCGATGTGAAAACTCAAGGAACCCGTCATGGCCGTGATAAGCACCCATGCCCGACGGTCCAATGCCGCCAAATGGCAAACCTTCGACGCTGACATGCATGACAACATCATTGACCGCAGCGCCGCCGGAGATAGTTGCGCCGACGATTAAGCCCGTTTCTTCAGGATTTTCTCCAAACGCATAGAGCGCGAGCGGCCTTGGCCGCGCATTCACATAATCTATCGCATCCTCAATGCGCGTGTAGGTGAGAACTGGGAGAATCGGCCCAAATATTTCATTCTGCATCACCGTCATGTCGTCAGTCGGATTGAGAACAAGAACTGGCGCAGCCTTGTTATGAGGAAGCCGCGAGAAATCCTCTCCTGCAGGATTAAGGTCGACGATCTTCGCGCCACGCGCGCGTGCATCCTCGACTAATCCAGCGATCCGGTCGCGATGCGAAAAATTGATCATTGAAGCGTAGTCGGGATTGTCTCCAAGACTGGGATACATCTGCCGCACCGCGAATTTGGCGGCTTCCACAAACTGGTCTCGTTGGTCTGCGCGTACGAGCACATAATCGGGAGCGAGGCAGATTTGCCCCGCATTCATGAGCTTGCCTGCCATGATGCGTGCTGTCGCCTTCGGCATGTCAGCGGACGGCGCCAGAATCACCGGGCTTTTTCCGCCCAGCTCGAGCGTCACCGGCGTAAGGTTCTCAGCTGCGGCGCGCATAACTTGACGGCCAACATGCGCGCCTCCCGTAAAAACGAGATGGTCAAACGGCAAAGCGGCGAACGCCGCGCCGAGTTCTGCTCCGCCTGAAGCGACAGCGATTTCTGTTTCGTCGAAGAAAAGACCGATAAGCTGCGCAAGTAACTCTGATGTTTGAGGTGTGTGCTCACTCGGCTTGATCATAACCCGGTTGCCAGCCGCCAAAACACCAGCAAGAGGCGCGAAAACAAGATTCACTGGAAAATTCCATGGCGCGATAACGCCTACTACCCCTTTTGGCTGAAACTGAACTTCCGCACGCGCGCCAAGCGCCGCCAACATAAGCTCAACCTTACGCCTATTGGGGCGAACCCATTCATCGACGTGGTCATGCGCGTGCTTCAAGCTCGCAATCGAGGACGCAACATCCGTTAAAAGCGTCAAATGCCGGGACCGCATTCCGAAATCAGCATTGACGGCTGCAGCGATATCCTCGGCATGAAGAGACAACAGCTTTATGCAACGGCTCAGGCGATCCCTTCTTATTTTTGCGACCGGAAACAGGTCACGGCTTTGTGCCTCTCTGAGTGCGCGAAAGGTTTCAGCAAGATCTGGAAAAGTCTTTTGTGACAGAGCTGCTGACGCGTTGCTCATAAAGCTCCCCAAACTGCTTCCACGATTGAAAATCTAACTAAAATATTTCGAAATTTACCACTCACTCATACCCTTCGCACTAGTCTCGCGCCGTTCGTGGAATGAAAGGCCCGCTGCCGCTGTGACTGAGAACGACCCCACAATAGCAGGCCCTCTCGGACATGCCCTGGCGCATGAAACTCTAGAGTTGATGGCGTTGTACAACGTTCCGGCGAACGCCTCGAATTATGAAGTCTGGCTCAACTACCGCCTGGGACGACTGCCGGCTCTCAAAACGACAATTGATGAGCGCATCGCCGAAGGCGCGCCCTTCACACCAGAGGTGAGCGCCGATCTATACGAGCGTTTTTTCACAGGCCTGCGGGTGTCGGCTCAGGTCGTGATGGCGGGAGAGAAAATTGCGCGTGATTTGAATAACGTCATGTCAGCGCTTTAATCGGCTGGCGGCAAGACGAACGATTACGGAAAAGCGCTTGAAAGCGCGGCGGGCTCACTCGCTGAAATAATCGAACCGAATAAAATTCGCGAAGTCGTTTCAAGCTTAGCTGCGGCCACGCTTGATATGGCTAATCATAACCGGACGCTCACCGACCAGTTGCAAAAATCATCTCGTGAAATAGACGTCTTACGAACAAGCCTGGAAGCAGTGCGCGTAGAATCTCTCACGGATGGTCTTACGGGCCTCGCGAACCGCCGTATGTTTGATGAAACGCTTCGGATGCGCATCGGTGAAGCACGCGGATCGCGCGCCGATCTTTGCCTGCTGATGTGCGACATCGATTTCTTCAAGCGCTTCAACGACACTTGGGGCCATCACACAGGTGATCAGGTTCTCCGCTTCGTCGCGAGCGCGCTGCAAAGTCATGCCCTGCCCGATCACCTGATTTCACGTTACGGCGGTGAAGAATTCGGAGTCATCCTGCCGCGTATGTCGCTTGAGGCGGCTCGGCAAATGGCAGAACGCGTGCGTGGAACCATTCAAGCAAAACGCCTCCGCCGCCGCTCGACAAACGAAGATCTTGGCCAAGTGACGGTATCGATGGGAATAGCGCGTCTTCAGCCTGGCGATACAATGCAGGGCTTGATGGAGCGTGCAGATGCTTGCCTCTATGCGTCAAAGCGTGAAGGCCGCAACAAGGTGACAACGGAAAACGTACCGGTTCTCTACGTCGCGTAACTGGAAACAAGCGACAGCCCTACGCGCGCATGCCGCAAACCGAACGTCACGCCTCCTCTTGCGCCGGCGCGATCGTTACGCTTTCGCCGCAACCGCAAGCATCAGTCTCGTTCGGATTCCGAAAAGTGAATTTAGAGGACAGCCGCGTCGTTTCATAATCGACGACAGAACCTAGCAAAAATAGTACGCTGTCTGCGGCCACAAGAATATTTACGCCTTTATCCTCGACAGATTCGTCGAATTTCTCGGCCGTCTCTGCATACTCAAGGACATATTCCATACCCGCGCATCCGCCATTGCGGACCCCAACACGCAGATACGGCTTCTCGCCCCCCGCAATCAGCTCGCGAACACGCGCCGCTGCGGCATCGGTAAGTGTAACGATTTTAGGACGTTGGCGGGCCATCGTGACTATACCTTATTCACCCGAAATGTAGTCGAAAACGTCTGC
>JBEVOS010000085.1:0-6075 GCA_040507435.1 Caulobacterales bacterium
CAAGAAGCCCCCCGATAACCGGCCCCGCTGTCATCATGACGCCTTCAGCCGTACCGGTAAGCGCAAGCCTCATGGCGACATCGTCACGTTGGCCAAATTCGAGCGCCATAGTCTGTGACGCCATCATGTAGCCAGCCTGACCGGCGCCGAGCCCCATGAATGCGATGAAGATCGGAAGGATTTCGTGAGAATTGAGCAGCAGCACCGTCGCAGCAGCCCACGCCACGAGTGATGTGATGAAGATAGAGCGAAAGCCAAAACGATCGCCCGCATAACCCCAGATCAAATTTGAGACGGTATCAGCGCCCAAAAATGCGAGCGACAAAAGCCCGATATTGGCGCCTGACAGCTCAATCGTTTGGCTCGCATACAGGATATAAAACGGCGCAGCGGCGCGCCCCCCCATCGCGCAAACAATCGATAGCATGAAATAGAAAAAAGAACGGTCGCCCCTTAACAACGCCGGTAAATCTTTCATCCGGTCGCCCATTTTTGCCTTCGCACGAATGGTCGGCGGCTCCGGCTCGCGCATCAGCAACGAAAGCGCGGTAAGGCCTAAACTTGTCAGCACGAACGCGAGCAAAAACGTAGTCGCATAGCCGTTTCCGAGCACATTGGTTTCGATTAGCCAGCGTCCCGCGAAATAGGCGAGCGCAGCGGCAATGATGCCGCCCACAACGTTTCGCCAAGCTTGCAGCCTGCCGCGCCGGCCCACAGGAATGACCTTCGCCAGCAGCGTTTGAAAAACCACGCGCTGCATGCCGCCGAAGAGACCCTGCACAAAAAGCAGCGCAATAATGATGGGCAATTGGATATGCGTCGGCAGAAACCATCCCGCGAGCGCGATCAGCAAAATCGGCGCGCGCATGCCAAGCCCGATCACTTGCGCGACTGGCATCAAGCGTTTGCGATGTTCCGCTTGCGCGGCGCCAATCAGCGGCGAGATACAATTACCAGCTTGCTGTACCGAGAGCGCTATCCCGACAAGTGCGTTCGAGCCCGAAAGGGCAAAAAGATAAGCGGGCAGAAATGTCGGCGCATTCAGCAGCCGGAAGCCCGTCATTCCCAACATGCCGTGGATGAAATGTCCCGCGTAATTGCGCGGCAGATTCTTCCAGATGAACTTTTCGTACTCGGCTTCCTGTTCCGCGAGAGTTTTCTGCGCAGCAGGCGGTGTGGCATCGTCCAATGTGTCGCCGCCGCGCGCATCCCGGCGCGGCCTCCCTAATTGTATAGATTCGTTGACCAGGTCCTCGTAGACCTTTCTCGCATACATGCAAGCGGCAGCATTGCTGCAGTTCTTTTCATGTTCACACGATTGCGCCGCCGCCCCCAAGTTCCGATATTGAGCGCAGGGGATAGCGTGTCATGAAATATGTGTGCGGCGCGCCCGGCGCGAAAACATGGTTCCAGATCGAAACGGAAGCGGAGGCGCAAGCCGAATCCGAAGCCATGAGTCATGCGGTCCAGCGCTACTTCGAACGCGCCAAGGAACGGGCCGCAGCCACCTACAACCCTGCAGGCATCTCCTTCATTGAGCGCGATATTGGCCTTAAGGGCCATATCGAGCGCACCATGCCCATGTTTTTGACGCTGCGCGCGGACGACGGCGAAGCGCTGGCCACGGCAATGTTGCCGCCTGGCGGAAAGGCTGATCCAGCGTTCAAATCTTTGATTGTTGGGCCCCGCAATTCCGATCCCTACCCGCAACACAACACCGCGATCGAGGCTTTAGCCAATCATTTCAGCATCTTGCTGCCACGAGACGCGTGTTTTCCCTACGGCTAAACAGCCCGAGCTAAAATGGGGCCTCAATTAGAAGCGGCCTCTCCATGAAAGAATTCGGCGCCTTCCCCGGCGCGCTCCACGTCCAATTGCTTGATGACGGGCAGCGCATCCAGCTTATCACGCCATTCGTCTACAATGACCGCTTCGGCGCACAATGGCGCGTGCCCGCCGGAACAATCTGCGACGGCGCCTCTATCCCGCGCGCATTCTGGTCACTGATAGGCGGCCCGCTAGACGGGCGATATCGCAACGCCTCAGTCATCCACGACTATTACTGCGCCACAAAAGATCGCGGCTGGCGCCGCGTGCACCGCGTTTTTTATGAAGGCATGCGCTGCGCCGGCGTTGGGGAGATCACAGCGAAGATCATGTATTTCGCCGTCTACGCCTTCGGCCCGCGCTGGGCGGACCCAACGCACCGAACTGAAGCGAAGGCGAACGCTGTAGCAGTGTTCTGCCCCACAACCCCGCTCATTCAACAAGCGATCGCAATGATCGAAGCCGAGAATCCACCGCTCGATAAAATCGAAGAAAGCGCGGACGCCATCCGGCTGTCCGCGCTCGCCGATTAATTCAGCTGACTAGTTCACCAGAACGCGTGCGCCCGCATAACAAGGCGCGACAGTGCACGTCTGCATCAGCAGACGCACCGTGTAGACGCCATCTGCCGCCGGGGTGAAGTTCACCATGGGATGATCATCCGGCGCCATATCGTTCGCGACCACGCCGCCGCGCGCATCGATCAGCTCTATATCCATATTGGAGCATTCGTTATCGCAGCCGCCGATGACGCGATAAGCCGTGCCGCCCTTGAGACTAACTTGCCAGCGATGATCATGGCCGGGTTGCAGCCCCGTCACTTCGTCATTGAACCCGGGCGCGGGCTTCATCCCCTGCGCGAGGCCTTCTTGCGCGCTATCGAGATAACCTTTCACGAGATCGTTCAATTGCTGGCGTTCAGCATCGGATAAACTGGCCTGTTGCGCCGGCATTTGGAATTGCTGCTGGCTCGGCGCGTTTTGCGCCGGCGGTTGCTGCTGGGCCTGATTACATGCGGCAAGCGCAAGCGCGGAAAATGCGGCAAGCGCGATGGAACGGATCATTCTGGCTCTCCCCTCAAGAACGCCCCCGCGTCCTACCAAACGCCGCGCGGGTATGTCGAATACAGGAAGATGAAAACTTGGAAGGGCGCAAGCGTGCTGTGACCAGGGGCACGCCCGTGATACATCACCCGCATGAACCACAAACGAAAACGGCCGCGCAACGCGCGTGCGGGGTGCAAACTCTGCAAGCCCTGGAAAGCCAATGGCGTTCGCACGGAAAAACTGGGCGGCGAAAAATTCTCTGATCATCGCCGCCGTCATGCGGTTGCGATGGAGGCCGCCGAAGCCGCCTAGAAGCACGCGACAATAACACAAAATTGGTGTATGACACTGTCATGCGCAAGACCGTTCCGCTCACCGTCACCCTCACGCCGAAAATGGCGAAAGCCGTGAAAGCCCGCGTCGCATCCGGCGATTATGCGTCGGAAAGCGAAGTGATCCGCGATGGGTTGCGGGCGCTGGAGGAGCGGCAAACGACTTATGTGTCGGAGTTGGATAGTTGGTTGCGGACGGAGGGCAAGAAACGCGCGAAAGCGCTGGAAGCCGGCGAAACAAAGCTGATCCCGCTCGATGAAGCGTTCGAGCATCTGAAAAAGCGCGCGACGAAGCGGGCACAGAAAAAGAAATGAGCGCGTATGAGGTCATCCTCAGCGCACCAGCCCTTGCGGACCTTGAACAGCTTGAAGACTTTATCGCGGAGCACGCCGGCGAGCGGATCGCGACGGAGTATACTGCGCGCATTCGCGCTAAGCTTGCGACGCTCGCAGCGGCCCCTTTTCGCGGCACAGAGCGACCGGAGATCGGCAAAGGCTTCCGCTCATTCGGATTTGAAAAACGCGCGACGATATTAGTGCGCGTTGAACGCGGCGCGAAGCGCGTGACAGTAGCGGGCGTGTTTTATGGCGGGCGAAAGGTGCGCTTGCGCGAGGAATGAAGCGCTGTGTGTCGGCGGTAAAGGCGCTCGCTCGCGGTCATTCGAGCGCGCACAGCGCGATCCGGAATCCAGGGCTGCAGCTTGGCGCTCTGTTACTTCCTAGATCCGGGCTTGGCGCGTTCCGCGCAGCCCTGGAATGACCGCCTTTCTCGCTAAGCTGGCCTGATGCGAACGCGGTCGCCGTCATCGGTTACGAAAGCTTTCTCGTCGAGATCGCTGCCATGAGCTTCGACCAACGCGCTTGCGCGCTCGGCGAGTTGCGCGGCGCGCGCCTGCTTGAGCCGCAGAACGCCGACGCGCGGCGCGTTCAGATGAAAAACAAGCGTGCCGAAATCAGCGTCGATCGTGACGATGGCGCGGCCATCGCGATGGGCTTCTTCGAGAATGGCTTCATCGCCGGGATCGGCGGGACGCTCGCCAATCCAAACAACATCGTGCCCGTCGGCGCGAAGCCGGCGCACGACCGCGCCAGCCACGCACTTATCGACTAACAGCTTCCGCGCTGTCATAGGCGGCCGCCACGGATGCGCCGGACATACGCGTCATGCCCGCCAGCTTTCCCGCATAGAGTAGCGCGGCTTTGACATCGTCGGCTTCCAAAAAGGGGAACTCGGCCAGCAACTCGGCCTCGCTCATGCCGGAGGCGAGATAGTCGAGCAGATGCTCTACCGCGAAGCGCTGGCCGCGAATGATCGGCTTCCCGCCAAAGATGGCGGGGTTGGAGGTGATGCGAGAGAGGAGCGGGTCGGCCGACACTCTCGTAGGGTAGCAGATTGGTGTCGCTTTGCATACGAGCACCGTCGCTGGCCAAACATGATTTGTCTAAGGAGCAAACCTACCTACGCCGCCGACCCTTTTTTCCTCTTCAAACTCAGGTTAGTCGCTCCGTACTTGCAAAGTGTCGAGTGCTTCTCCCTAACCCCAACCTGGATTAACCAATCGGCGACGACTGAAAAAGTGCCGACATATCGTTCCGTTGCATCGTCATATCGACAGCTCAAACTCGCACCTGCTGATTTAAGCTGTTCAATCATAGTCCTCACAAGATGATTGGCTCCGCCGGAAGGACGGCCTCCTTTATTCAGATTGAGTCTCTCGGCAGCGGCAGAAGCGGCGACTGAAACCGATGCAAGTCTTGCTGCTAGCGGCGTGCTGCTAATCTCGCGCATCTTCGGATCGATGCCAAATTTCTCATGCACCCGCAGATCACGAACGCCTAGTTCTTCTCGCAACGCAAAGTAGACTTCCCAATCAATCCGTTCGTGGGGCCATTCGCCAGGTGTATCTATCGCCGCGAGGTCCTCGAAGAACCAATCTTTCGCGCCAAGGAGCTTGGCCGCCGCCGCCGAGGCTACAGCCAACTCGCGCAAGTGCTTTCTCAAATCGGAGGCTTTTATTCCCTCGTTTTTCGCTGTCCTCATTTTAGCGTACGAGCCAAACGCAAAAAGAATTTTTGCTCGTCGCTCTGGCTCCAGCGAGATTTTTATTATCCGCTCCAACGAGTCAAAATCGTCGTCAGCGGGCTCTCTGACCCAATACGGTCCGCTATGAACACGCTCAACCAATTAATCCCCATCCATCTTCAGCGCCGCGATGAACGCTTCCTGCGGGATCTCCACCTTCCCGAACTGGCGCATCCGCTTTTTGCCCTCCTTTTGTTTGTCGAGCAGTTTGCGTTTGCGCGAGATATCGCCGCCATAGCATTTCGCCGTCACGTCTTTGCGCAAAGCTGAGATGGTTTCGCGCGCGATGATGCGCCCGCCGATCGCGGCTTGGATCGGAATTTTGAACAGATGCTGCGGGATCAGCTCTTTCATTTTTTCGCACATGCCGCGGCCGCGCGCTTCGGCGCGATCGCGGTGCACCAACATGGCCAGCGCATCGACCGGCTCATCGTTCACCAGAATCTGCATCTTCACGAGATTGCCCTCGCGATGATCGGTGATCGTATAATCGAATGAGGCGTAGCCGCGCGAAATGCTTTTCAGACGATCGTAAAAGTCGAACACGACTTCGTTGAGCGGCAGCTCGTACACGAGCATGGCACGCGAGCCGACATAGTTCAGATCCTTTTGGATGCCGCGCCGATCCTGGCAGAGCTTGATGATGCCGCCGAGATATTCGTCGGGCGTCAGGATCGTGGCTTTGATCCAGGGCTCTTCGATTTCCTTGATGTAGGTTTCGTCGGGCAGGTCGGCGGGATTGTGCAGCTCTTTGTCTTCGCCGTTGTTGAGATGCACTTTGTAAACA
>JBEVOS010000088.1:0-4942 GCA_040507435.1 Caulobacterales bacterium
CTGCATGTCGCGGAATTCTTGGGCGTTCATGTAGGACGAGTGCGGGTCCAGCGAGGTCAGCATGCCTTGAATGGCTGCTTCCATGACTTTTTGTTCGTCGATTTCAGTGACGTAGTCGGTCTCGACGCGCGCCAGCACGTCGGCGAACAATTCAAGCTGGCGGTAGACGTCGCCGCGCGGACCGGAATCCTGTGCAGACCAAGCGAGGGCGCCCACGCCCGCTGCGAGACCAACGACAGGAGCCGCAATCCAAGCCCAGCGCATTCATTACTCCCCGCACACGCTCAGCGCGCCGCCGATAGGGCCTACATGGCCCGATTCGTCCCGAACGGCCCCTCCGTTCGGAAGGGTGTTCCTAGTTCGCTTGAGCTACCGTGATGCCCCGCGCAGCTAGCCAGCGGCCGGGATCGACCGGCTGGCCGTCGCGTCTGACTTCCACATACAACTCCGGCGCCGAAATGTCCGCGCCAGATGCAGTTGCAGGCGCCAATTCTCCGATTGGCTGGCCGGCGCTCACTGTTTCACCGGCACGCGCGCGCAAAGTCGTCATGCCGGTGAGCACGACAGCGTAACCACCGGCGACGTTCAGGATCAACACGTTTCCGTAGCCGCGGAATGGACCCGCATAAGCGATCTCGCCGGGGGCGGGCGCCACGACCTGGCTGCCAGCGCGTGCGCGCAGGGTTGCGCCCTGCGCTGCGGGCGCGGAACCGGCGCGGGCGCCGTAAGCACGAATGATCGCGCCATTGACTGGGGCGATCCAGGACGCCGGTAATGTCGCCGTGCTGCGCGGCGCGCCCGCGCGTGGCGTTTGCGCGACGCGGGTTGTGAGTTCGCGCAGATTGCGGGCTTGGCGGGCGAAGTCTTGTGCTCGGCGTTCGGCGGCGCGGGCGTCGGCGGTTAGCGTCGTGCGGAGCGCGCGCTGCTGGGCGAGCAGAGTCGTCACTTCGCTGCGCTCGACTTCGATTTCGCGTTGCGCGTCCGCGAGGCGGGAGTGTTCCAGCGCGATGTCGGTTTCAAGTTGGCGCGCTTCCGCGAGCGAGCGGCGTGTTGATGAGATGCGGTTCGTGACGCCCGGCGCTGCGGCGCTCGCGAACATGCGCGCGCGCACGCCGTCCCGGCTGTTTTGGCGATCCGCGAAGGCGGCAGTGATCAACAGCGATTCAAATGTCTCGCGATCGCGCGTGTAGACCGCGCCGTCGGCTTCTTGGCGCAGCTTGAGCGCCGCGAGCCGTTCCTCGGCCTCAGCGGCGGCTTGTTCAGCAGCGGTGCGGCGTTGGCCCGCCTCAACGAGCCGGCGATTGAGCGATGCGATTTGGGTTTGGGCTTCGCGCGCTTGGCGTTGGAGGCGCGTCGCTTCGGCGGATGCTTGTGCGCGTTGGCGTTCGACGCGTGCGAGATCGCGCGCCGGCTGCGCCGTCGCGATCGGATGAAGCGTTCCCGACGCAAGCGCGAGAAACGCAAAGGCGCGCATTATCTGCGCCATCGCCGCCACCATGTCCCATTCTGGGCCAAGGGATCTGTTGAGAGATCCCGCTACGACGAGACCGGCGCTTTTGCGCTCTAATCCCGATGGTAGGGAGCATTGCTCAAAATGGATACGGCCCGGTAAATTTGTTCGGCCAACATGGCGCGAACCAGCAGATGAGGCCAAGTTTGGCGGCCAAAAGCGAGCTTTTCGTCCGCTTGATCCTTAAGGCTTTGTGAAGCGCCGTCCGCGCCGCCAATCCAAAACGTCGCGTTAGGGATTCCTTGATCGCGCCAAATTTCCAATTTCTTGGCGAATTCGCGTGAGCTCCACTCAGCGCCGCGCTCGTCGAGCAGGATTTTGCGGGAATCGTCAGGCGTCGCTTTGTAGATCGCGCTGGCTTCCGCGCGCTGATCGCCCTGCGGCTTGCCTTGAACGTCAATTAGATTGACTTGCGTGAAGCCAAGGTTGCGTCCGCTCGCTGCGGCGCGCGCAATATAATCCTGCGCAAGTTCGTGCTCCGGGCCTGCGCCCTTGCGGCCCGCAGCGACGACAAGAATGCGCACGCCGTTACGACGCGAGCGCGGCCGGCGGCGTCCAGATCTTTTCGATATTGTAGAAGGCGCGCACTTCCGGCTTGAAGAGGTGGACGATCACGTCGCCCGCATCGAGCAGAACCCAATCGCAATTGGGCATGCCTTCAACCTTCATGCCTTCGGCGCCCGCTTCCTTTAGCTTGCGCATCAGGTGATCAGCGAGCGCGCCAACGTGGCGGGCGGAGCGGCCGCTCGCGACGATCAGCATGTCAGCAACGGAAGATTTGCCGCGCACGTCAATTGCGACGATGTCCTCAGCCTTATCCTCATCCAGTGACTGGAGGATGAGTTGGGAGGCTTCGGCGGCGTTAAGCCCTTCTCCGGATTTTGGCGCTTCCGGGGAGCGGTTCAGGTCTGGCGACAGGTCCTTTGATCCTTCTGCTGCCTACGGACTCGACAATCCTAGCATTCGGCGCGGGTTCCGCCAAATGACGGTTTAGCGAGACGTTAGTAACCCTGGTTTCGCTCGCGCAGCATGGTTGACGATTGCGGGTGAAGGCGCGCGTTCAGGAAAACCCAGGCGGGCGGGGTGCGCTTGGCGCCCGCGCCGCGCCGCGCTTGAGCGAAGACCTGCGCGGGCTTTGCGGCCAGCGCTTTTATCCCAGCGCGTGGGCGCGCGATGATCGCGAGCGGGACGGCTCGCAAGATTTCCCGCCAGCGGCGCCAGTGGCGAAAGTTCCGGAGCGAATCCGCCCCGACGATCAGCACGAACTCCGTTTGCGGAAACCAGCGCTTGAGCGCGGCGATCGTTTGGTACGTGTAGCGAAAACTATGCGGCGCTTCGAACGCCGTAACTTTCATCTTCGCGCCGCGCGCCATTTTACGCGCGCTCGCGACACGCTGAGCAAGCGGCGCGCTTTCCGCTTTCAAGGGATTTTGCGGTGTGACGAGCCACCACACGTGATCGAGATGCAAGCGCTTGAGCGCGGTTTCAGCGACATGCCCGTGGCCTTCGTGCGCCGGATCGAACGATCCGCCGAAAAGGCCAATGCGCTGGCGTGGATAGGCGGGAGGAATTCCGCGCGGCACTAAGGACGCGTCTGCCCGGTTCCGCGCACGACGTATTTGAACGTCGTCAACTGTTCGGCGCCGACAGGCCCACGCGCGTGCATGCGGCCGGTTGCGATTCCAATTTCACCGCCAAAGCCGAATTCGCCGCCATCTGCAAATTGCGTCGACGCATTCCAGAGAACAATTGCGCTATCGACTTCCTTCAAGAAGCGTTCGGCAATGTGTGCGTTTTCGGTGATGATGCAATCGGTGTGGCTCGAACCATAGGTCGCGATGTGGTTTATTGCGTCCTCAACGCCGCCGACAATACGGATCGCGAGGATGGGCGCGAGATATTCGGTGCGCCAATCTTCTTCCGTAGCGGTGTTCATTTCGACAAGCGCGCGCGCTTCTTCATCGCCACGCAATTCGCAGCCTTTTTCAATGAGCGCTGCGGCGATCTTCGGCAGAAGCGACGATGCGATCGAGCGATCGATCAACAACGTTTCCGTTGCGCCGCAAACTGAGACGCGGCGCATCTTGGCGTTCAGGATTAGCGAGATCGCTTCATGCGGCTTCGCGGCTTCATGGATGTAGGTGTGGCAGAGGCCCTCGAGGTGCGCGAACACGGGCACGCGCGCTTCATTCTGCACGCGCTCCACGAGCGATTTGCCACCGCGCGGGACGATCACGTCAATCGCGCCGTTCAGTCCGCCCAGCAACATGCCGACAGCGGCGCGATCCGTTGTGGGAACAATTTGGATAGCGTCTTCAGGAAGGCCAGCATCTTTCAAGCCAGCGCGCAGCGCTTCGCCAATCGCCGCGACGCTTTTCGCGGAATCGGAGCCGCCGCGCAGGATCACCGTGTTGCCTGCACGCAAGCAAAGGGCGCCAGCGTCCGCGGCGACATTCGGGCGGCTCTCAAAGATCACGCCGATCACGCCGAGCGAGGTGCGGACGCGTGAGATGTTGAGCCCGTTTGGACGTGTCCAACTTGCGAGCACTGCGCCGATGGGATCGGGTAGGTTTGCCGTCTCATCGACGGCTTTCGCGACGGCTTCGAGGCGTTTCTCATCGAGCGCCAAGCGGTCGATAAAGCTTTCGGCGAGGCCGTCCTTGCGGCCACGCGCGACGTCTTCTTCGTTCGCCGCGAGAATTTGCGGCGCGGCCTCGCGCATGCGCTTTGCGATCGCTTTCAATGCGGCGGTGCGCGTTTCCGGGCTTGCATCGCGCACCTGCGCTGCGGCGGCACGGGCGCGGCGGCCGAGATCGAGCATGGTCGCTTCGAGCGAAAGGGTGGGAGCGGGCGCGTTCATAATCCCGACAACGTAGTCGAAATCTGACTTCGGGACAAATGCCGCGGCGGATCTTTAGGTTCAGAAATCCGTCAGAAGGGCGAGTATCAGGCGGCGGCGATCATCCATTTGATAGGAATTGCTGGCGATTGAACGCCACGCTATTTCATTGGTGACGTTCGCGATCGTGAGACGCACGCTGACGGGTCTGCCGCCTGCGCGAAACTGATTGCGAACACCGATATCGAACGTGGTTACGGGATTGAGCATCACTTGCTCGCCGCCGAGCGCCGCGTAAGGCGTCGCTGATGCGGCGCGCTCGCCGATATAGCTCATGCCAAATGTCGGCGTGAGGCCGCCGAATAAATTGGTGCGGTAATTTAGGTCGATGCGCGCGCGCGCGTCCGGGACGCCCACGGCTCGTTCGCCCGTCCGCCCCATATCTACGCTTTCGCCCGATACAATAGGATCGATAAAGACCGCGCCTGCGACGACGCTCAAGCGCTCGCCGATCCGCCCGCTGTAGGATAGCTCTAAACCGCGATGCTCGACTTGCCCTTGCGCCTCGAAACGGTTGGCGAGGTCGAATGAGA
>JBEVOS010000202.1:0-3494 GCA_040507435.1 Caulobacterales bacterium
CGCGTATCCTCACGCGCGAAGAAGGCCGGGGCGTAGATTTTCGCGAGCACGAAAGCGGGCACGCCCCAGCCGTAGTGAAAGAGCGCTTGGCCGACATTGCTCGCATCTTCCGCCGTGAAAGCGCCGCGCGTGAACAGGCCGTGGATCAGATAGCCGGGAATGGCGAGCAGCCCCGCCGCCGCCGGCAGCGTGAACGCCATCGAGAGCGCAACAGCTTCATCCAGCGCGCCCTTTGCGCCGTCCGTGTCATTCTCCTGCACCAGACGCGACAGACGCGGCAACATGGCGACGCCGACGGCAATGCCGATCAGCCCAAGCGGCACTTGGTACAAACGGTCAGCGACGTTCAGATACGTGATCGCGCCGGGCTCGAACGAGGCGAGCGCTTGGCTGACAATCACGTTGATCTGCAGCGCGCCGCCCGCAATTGCGCCCGGCACGGCAAGCGCGGCGAGGCGCTTCACGTTTGGCGTGATGCGCGGCCAAGAGAGCGCGCCTTTGACGCCTGCGCGTTTTGCGCCAAACCACACCCAAGCCGCTTGCAACAAACCCGATACGCTCACCGCAATCGCGGCGGCGAATGCGGCGCGATCTGGATTATCTCGCGTTGGGATGACGGCGACCAGCAAACAAAGATTCAAAAGAATAGGCGCGGCGGCCGCGACAAAGAATTTGCCGCGCGCGTTCAAGACGCCAGAAAACAAAGTCGCGACACTCATCGCGACGAGATACGGCATCGTGATCTGGCACAGGATCGTGGCGAGCTGGAATGTCGCCGGATCATCGACGTAGCCGGCGAACAAAACGCGGTTGATCGAGCCCATCGCGAAAATCGCAAGCGCGGACAAAACGCCCGTCGCCACCAGCAAAATCGCGAGCGCCTCGCTTGCAAGCTTATCGGCGCTCTCCTCGCCTTCGGCGGACAGCGTCTTGGCGTAGACCGGCACGAAGGCTTGGCTGAACGCGCCCTCCGCGAAGAGGCGCCGGAAAAGGTTTGGAAAACGCAGCGCGGCGAAAAACGCGTCCGCGATCGGGCCCGCGCCCAAGGCGGCGGCGAGCACGAGGTCGCGCGCAAAACCCAGCACGCGGGAGATGAGCGTAAGGCCGCCTATCACGGCCGTGTTGCGGGCGAGGCTCATGGACGCCTTTGCGTCGAATCGATTGGGGCTAAAGCCCTACCGCCACGTGCTCGCGGGCGCTACCGCCAGGCGACGCTTGGCCGCGTCGGCGGGCGCATCCGGGTCACCGATACGCAGCGTGGCGACGAGATCGGCTTTCAGCGCGTCGAGGGTATCGCCTTCCGCGATCTGCGCGCCTTCGCGGGTCTGCACGTAGAAGGAATCCGACAGGCGCTCGCCCTGCGCATCGATATGCGCAGACACGATGCCGACCCCGGCCTCAGCGAAGACGGCGGCAAGCTCGGCGAGCACGCCGGGGCGGTCACGGCCGGACACTTCGATCACGGTGGCCGAGGGGGTGATATCGTTATCGGCGCGCGCCCATGGCTCGATCGAGAACGCGGCGCTGCGGCGCGACGCCTTTTTGGGTTCTGGCAGCGCGTGATCGCTGAGCGCGGCGCGCTGCATCCGTTCGATCAAGCCCTGCAGCGTGAAAGGATCATCCTGGCCGAAGGGTTTGGAATCGACGGTCTGAATATCGAACACATCGAACGCGGCACCGTCTTTCGTGGTGTGCGCGCGCGCATCTTTAATGTCAGCGCCGGCGGCGGACACCGCCGCGCACAGACTTGCAAAGAGGCCTTGCCTATCGGGCGCATAGACGAGCACTTGCGTCACGCCGCGCTCGGGCACGATGCGCGAGGCGACATGCGCGCCCTCCCCGCGGCGGCGCGCTTCCAGCACTTCGCCGACATGCCAATGCAAAGCTTCGGAATCGAAGGCGAGCCAGTAGGCGTCTTCAAGCGTTTCGATCCACGCCGCGAGATCGCCGACGCCGCCGCCCAGTTCTTCCATGAATTTGGTTTTTGCGTTGCGCGCGAGTTCGGCCAAGTGCGCCTGCACGCCCGCTTCATCCGTGCGGCCGCCGAGCAACGCCGCTTCCGTCAGATGGAAAAGATCGCGCAGAAGCTGGCCTTTCCAGCCATTCCACACGCCGGGCCCAACGGCGCGAATATCCGCGACGGTCAGCACCAGAAGCAGACGAAGTCGCTCACGGGTGCCGACGATCTCCGCGAATTGCGCGATCGTGCGCGGATCGCCAATGTCGCGCTTCTGCGCGAAGTCGCTCATGTCGAGATGGTGGCGCACGAGCCAACCGACGAGCTCGACCTCTTCATCCGGAAGCCCGAGACGCTCGCACGCGCCGCGCGCGGAGATTTCGCCCTCGATCTGCTGATCGCCAATGCCCTTGCCCGTGTCGTGCAGCAGCATCGCAAGATAAAGCGCGCGGCGATTGACGATTTTCGGAAAGACTTCCGTCGAAAGCGGATGGTCCGCGCCGAAGCGGCCCTTCTCAATGTCGGAAATATAATCGACGGCGCGCAGCGTGTGCTCATCCACCGTGAAGTGGTGATACATGTTGAACTGCATCTGCGCGACGACGCGGCCGAATTCCGGCAGGAAGCGCCCGAGAACGCCGCTTTCGTTCATCAAACGCAGAGCGGCGGCAGGATGGCGAGTCGATGCTGCGACGTTCAAGAAGGATTCGATCGCACGTTCGTCGCGGCGCACTTGCGGCGTGATGCGCTTCAGGCGGCGTTGCGCCTCGCCAAGCGCGGCGGGATGCACATCGAGATCGTGCTGATCGGCGATTTCAAACATTTTGAGCAGATTGACCGGATCATCGAACACATCCGGCGTCGCGATATTCAAGCGCCAATTATCGGTGACGTAGAAGCCCGGGTCGTCGATCTGCGGCACGCGCTTGCCTTCGCCGCGCAGGCGTTTGATGCCGAGCGCGGCGGGCTTGGCCTGATCTGTTTCGAGCTTCGCGCACAGAATACGCGTCAGCGCGCCAACCTGTTTGGCGACGAGGAAGTAGCGCTTCATGAAGCGCTCAACGCCTTCCTGATCGCCGCGCTTTCCGTAGCCCATGCGCTGGGCCATTTCCGGCTGCAGATCGAAGCTGATGCGCTCCTCCGCGCGGCCTGTCAGAAAATGAAGATGGCACCGCACCGTCCAGAGGAATTCCTCGGCGCGGCGGGCCGTGTTCATATCGTCTGCGGTGAAAATTCCGGATTCCACGTATTCGCGCGGACGCGTGAAGCCATAGCGGTGGCGCGCAAGCCAAAACAACGTGTGCAAATCGCGAAGGCCGCCTTTGCCCTCTTTGATGTTCGGCTCGACCATATAACGCGAAGCGCCAGCGCGGGTGTGGCGATCGTCGCGCTCTTTCAGCTTGGCGGCGACGAAACTCGCGTGCGTTTTGGCGGCGACTTCTTTGCGAAAGCGCTCCTCCAATTCCTCGAACAGCTTTTTATCGCCGGTGACGATGCGCGATTCGAGCAGCGCGGTTTGGATCGTGTGATCCTCTTT
>JBEVOS010000161.1:0-3851 GCA_040507435.1 Caulobacterales bacterium
ACGGAGCGATGTCCGTTATTCGCCGAAAGCAGCCGTTGGTGAGTCCTCGCTACCGGCAGCCCGCACTGAGAACGTCGATGAATTGGCTGTTACTAAGAGACCAGGGCGGGACGCCGACAAACAGGGAGCCCAATTCTCGGCCATTGTTGTCAACGGCAATTAGATTCCAGCCTCTTCGAACGAAGCATCTTTGCTCAGGATCGACGCCTTGAACGTGATGCTCAAAAAGGAGTGCGGTTTCTATTACCGATCCCGTGTGGCTGACGTAGACATGCCGCGTTGAAAGCCACAACGGCCCAATCATCACCAATAACGCAACAACGAGGAGATTTTGATGCTTGGCAGGCCCGAAGGCGATTCCCGCTGACAGCAAAATAGCAAAGGCAAAAGTGCCAAGAGCAATCGGGTTCGGCGTGGCGATATCGAATGTCGGTCCGCCCGGCGCTCCGGTGTATCGATTCCACTGATCCAACAGCGCCCAAATCAGCAGACCCAGAACGGCAACCAACGCAATTCCGCGCTTCAGCATTACGCACCTGCCGACTGTGGACTTCGATTTCTATGGCCAAGATACAGGGATGCCCCGATGTCTCAAATGGGCCAAACGCAGACATATCGCGTTTTCCCCTTCACCCAACCTCACCCGCAATTGAAGGAGCGCGAATCAACACGCAAAATCATCCACGCGCGCGAAGCATCACGCCGCGCATTCGGACATTTCGGCATCAGCGCGCTCGCGCTCGAACAAAGCTGTCAACGCATCGCGCACCGCTTGCGCATCTTCGAGCATACAGATGGCTTTACGCGCCTCACGCGCGCGCGCGCCAAAGACTGCATCGATGGTCCAAGCGATATGCTTACGCGCAATGCGCAAACCCAGGCCAGGATCGTAAAACGCGAGCGTGTCTTCGTAGAGTGCAAGCAGCGACGAAAGCAGATGCGCGCGCGGCGGCGGCGCAGCTTCGCCGCTATATATCAGCGCATGTTCGATCGCGCCGGGAAGCCAGGGCCGGCCTTGCGCTGCGCGCCCGATCATCACGCCCGCGGCGCCGGAAAGCGAAAGCGCGCGCCGCGCATCCGCAGCGCTTGCGATGTCGCCATTGGCGATCACGGGGATGGTTACAGCGTCAACCACACGCGCGATCGCTTCCCAATCGGCGCGGCCGGTGAAGAATTGGTTGCGCGTGCGGCCATGAATCGTGATGAGCCGCACGCCAGCATCTTGCGCGCTTTTTGCGATGTCTGGCGCATTGAGGCGCGCATCGTCCCAGCCAAGGCGCATCTTCAACGTCACCGGCAGTTTGGTTGCGCTGACGGTCGCGTCGATCAAACGAAGCGCCATGTCGGGATCGCGCATCAGCGCCGAACCGCAAAGCCCGGAGGTTACGCTCTTGGCCGGGCAGCCCATATTGATGTCGATCACATCGGCGCCGGCGGCCTCGGCGATGCGCGCGCCCTCGGCCATCCAATGCGGCTCGCGGCCAGCGAGCTGAATAACGAGCGGCGAAATCACGCCCGCGCCCGCCGCACGGCGCACCATGTCGATCCGGTCGCGCGCCAACTGATCGGACGCAATCATCTCCGACACGCAATAGCTGCCGCCAAAAGCTTTGACCTGACGGCGAAACGGAATGTCGGTGACGCCCGCCATCGGCGCGAGCGAAACGAGGGGGGCTTTCACGCAAACACGCGCTTAAAAATATCGTCCACGCGCGCGAAATGATGCGCGTCGTCGAAGCAGCTTTCGATGGTTTTCGCGTCCAGCAATTTGGAAATTTCAGGATCGGCTTTCACGCGATCAATCAGCGCTGTGGCCGCGCGCGGGGGGCTAGAGCGCCACACCTCCATCGCATTGCGCTGCACGAGGCGATACGCGTCCTCGCGGCTCGCGCCCGCTTGCGTCAGCGCGAGCAGAACGCGCTGCGAATTATGGAGGCCGCCAAGCAGCGCGAGATTACGCGCCATGTTTTCGGGATAGACGATCAGCTTTTCGATCACGTCCGCCATGCGGTGCAGCGCGAAATCGAGATGGATCGTCGCGTCCGGCGCGATGCCGCGCTCGACCGAAGAGTGGGAAATATCCCGCTCATGCCAGAGCGCGACATTCTCCATCGCGGGCGTCACCGCACTACGCACGAGCCGCGCAAGGCCGCAGAGATTCTCCGTCAGTACCGGATTGCGCTTATGCGGCATCGCCGACGAGCCCTTCTGGCCTTCGGAGAAATATTCCTCGGCCTCCAAAACTTCCGTGCGCTGCAAATGGCGGATTTCAGTAGCGAGCCGTTCGATGCCTGAAGCGACGATTCCGAGCGCCGCAAAAAAAGCCGCGTGCCGGTCGCGCGGGATCACTTGCGTGGACACCGGCTCAGGTTTGAGGCCAAGCTTCTTCGCGACATATTCCTCAACGCGCGGATCGATCTGCGCGAACGTGCCGACAGCGCCGGAAATCGCGCAGGTGGCGATCTCATCTTTCGCCGCTTTCAAGCGATCAAGATTACGCGCGAATTCCGCGTAATGCCCGGCGAGCTTGACGCCAAACGTGGTCGGCTCGGCATGAATGCCATGCGAGCGGCCGATCGTCGGCGTCATCTTATATTCAAGCGCGCGTTTCTTGAGCGCCGCCATCACGCGTTCGCAACCGGCGATCAAAAGATCGCTCGCGCGCGCAAGCTGCACCGCGAGGCACGTATCCAACACGTCGGAGGAGGTCATGCCCTGATGCGCAAAGCGGGCGTCCTCGCCGACATATTCGGCGACGTTGGTGAGAAACGCGATCACGTCATGCTTGGTCTCGCGTTCGATCGCATCGATACGTGCGACCTCAAAGCGGCCTTTCTCGCGATAGGAAACCGCCGCGCTTTTCGGGATGACGCCCAACTCGCCCATCGCCTCCATCGCGAGCGTTTCGATCTCGAGCCAAATCTGGAAGCGCGCCTCCGGCGTCCAGATCGAATCCATCTCTTTGCGGGAATAACGTGGGATCATGGGCGGGTTATAGGCGTGTTCAAAAACATTCGCGAGGTGGCGAAGTCCGCTTTTAGTAGAGACTAGCTTCCGCTAAGGAATTTAGCGGTATATAAGGAAAAAAGCGAGTGACCCACCCAACATCGATACAAAATGCGGCGGAAGAAACAGGCCTCGTTGGGGCGCTGGTTCGCCGTTGGGCTGGTGCGTGGATCGACTTCATATTCCTTGTTATCGTGGTTGCTGGCCCGGCGCTTGTGCTTGGCGAAGAGCTGTTTGCGAGCACGATGTTCGGGTGGGCCGCACTCGGCTTACTTTATTTCCCAGTACTTGAAGGGTTCTGGGGCCGCAGCCTCGGAAAACTCGTAACTGGTTTGAGAGTGGTGGATAAAAATGGCAGGCCGCCGGGCGTGGGCCGTGCGCTGATACGCACGGTGACGCGGTTAGTGGAGGTAAATCCAATACTGGCCGGCGGAGTGCCTGCGGGCCTTTTTGTGTTCTTCACAAAACGAAAACAGCGGCTAGGAGATCTAATAGCAGGCACATATGTGCTCAGCGCGGATAAGATAAAAGTGCTCACCGATGTCGATGAAACTCTGGCGGAGTTAAGAGCGAAGGCATAGCGCCGGAACGGTTATATCTTTTCGAAGCGCAAGACCCCCGCATCGGGCCGCTTTGGCGCGCCGGGCGGATCGTCTTTGACGTGACGCCGCCCATCCGTCACCGGCACTTCGGGAAAGTCGAATGGAGAAACGCCCTCTAAGCAAGCGGCGTTGAAACCGAACTCCTCCGGGTTCGAGCGGCGCCGGTGATGCGTGTAAATTCCGCAACGCGAACAGAAATAATGTTCGGCGACGCCCGTGTTGAACGTATAGCGCGTCAACGCA
>JBEVOS010000172.1:0-4172 GCA_040507435.1 Caulobacterales bacterium
AGTCGCCGGGATTTTTTCTCCGCGAAAGCGCGAAACGAGGTCGTCATAACGCCCGCCGCCACCCACGGAACCGAAGCGGATCTGGTTTCCATCATCGTCGATGGTCTGCATCAGCAATTCAGCTTCGAAGACAGGGCCGGTGTAATACTCAAGGCCACGCACGATCGTCGGATCAAACGCGACCTGCGCTTCTCCGACACCCAACGCACGCAGCACGTCATCTATTGCACGCAACTCCGCAAGCGCGGCTTCGCCGTTCGCGGATTGAACCGCGCACCGCGAAAGATTATCGAAGGTCGCGCTCGTCGATGCAGAGCCAGCCGCGACAAGATCGAGGATCGCCTTTGCCTGCGATGCATCAAGATCAGCGCCTTTGGTGAAATCACCGCTTTCATCCTTGCGCCCTTTGCCCAGCAGCGCTTCCACACCAGCCGCCCCGAGGCGATCGAATTTATCGATCGCGCGCAGAACGACGAGGCGTTTCGCAAAATCGCCAGAAGCAACGCCGATATTTTCGAGTACGGCGTCGAGCAGCCCACGCGTCGATACTTTAAGCTTGTAATCGCCGCGCTTCACGCCCGCGTTTTCAAGCGCGGCGCACGCCATCGCGATCATCTCAGCGTCCGCCGCAGGCCCAGGCGCGCCGACTGTATCGGCGTCGCATTGCCAGAATTCTCGGAAACGTCCCGGCCCCGGCTTTTCATTGCGCCAGACGGGGCCCGCCGCCCAGCGGCGATACGGCTTCGGCAGCGCGTCGAAATTCTCCGCAACGAAACGCGCGAGCGGCGCCGTCAAATCGTAACGGAGCGAAACCCATTGCTCGTCATCGTCGGTCAGCGCGAAGACGCCCTCATTCGGACGATCCTGATCCGGCAGAAACTTCCCGAGCGCATCCGCATACTCAAAAGCGCTCGTCTCCAGCGGCTCGAAGCCCCAGGCTTCGTAAACCTCCGAGACCTTCGCAATCAGTTCCCGCTCCGCCGCCAGATGCGCGCCGCGCCGGTCCATAAAGCCGCGCGGACGGCGGGCCTTCGGGCGGAAATCTTTCGGGTCTTTGGACGCGGACATAACAGCACTTTACGCGCTTTGCGCGGCTCACGGGTTAAGGAGAGCGAGGGACGTATAGGAAGCCCCGCCGCGCTGCAACAAACGTGGTTGAGGCGGCCCCACCGGGTTCTTACGACACATCCCGGCAAAATCTTTCAACGCCGTCAGTTGAACGAAAGCTCGCCACACGCCCGCCGCGATTGGAGCGCGGCGTGAGACATTCGCCTGTTAAGGACGATTGCGGGAGAACGTCCATGCTGATGCTGAAACATCGCCGCCTCGCTGCGGCGAGCGCAGCCCTATTGCTTGTAAGCTGCGCTTCACAAACAACCACGACATCGACAAACCGCCCGGACGATGGCCGCGTCGCGCAAGAACAGCGTATGGAGCCGCCGCCCGCGCCGCCGCCGCCTTCCGTTGCTGCCGATATGATGACGCGCGCGCGTCCCGCGATTGGCGGCGTTGTCGGGCCTTACGCCCAGACAGCGCCCCAGCCTTTGCCAGGCTCGGTCGATCGCGAACGCTATGAGGAAGTCGATCCCAATCCAGTGAAACAGGTCGCGGAAGCGCCGGTTTCAACGTTCTCGATCGACGTCGATACGGCGTCCTACTCAAATGTGCGCCGCATGTTGAATGATGGGCGCCTGCCGCCGCGCGACGCCGTGCGCATCGAAGAGCTGATCAACTATTTCAAATATGATTACGCGCTGCCCGCGAACCGTACGCAGCCGTTTCAGCCAAGCGTGTCTGTCGTTCCCTCACCTTGGGCGCAAGGACGTCAACTCGTTCACATTGGCCTGCAAGGCTACAACGTGATCCCGCGCGAACGGCCTCCGCTCAATCTCGTGCTGCTGCTCGATGTTTCGGGATCGATGGGCGAGCCGAACAAGCTGCCGCTTGTGCAGCAATCTTTCCGTATGCTGATAGATCAATTGAACGCGCGCGACCGTGTGTCGATCGTCGTTTACGCGGGCGCGGCCGGTGCGGTGCTGCAACCGACGCCAGGCAATGAACGCGGCCGTATTCTCGCCGCGCTCGATAATCTGCAGGCGGGCGGATCGACCGCAGGCGGAGAAGGCTTGCGCCTCGCCTATGCGCTGGCCGAGCAGAACTTCAACCGCAACGCCGTCAACCGCGTCATCATCGCGACGGATGGCGACTTTAACGTCGGCATTAACGATCCGGCGCAATTGCAGGACTTCGTCGAGCGCAAGCGCGACACAGGAATTTATCTCTCCGTGTTCGGCTTCGGCGGCGGCAATTACAACGACGCCCTGATGCAGCGCCTCGCGCAGAACGGCAACGGCATGGCGACCTACATCGATACGCTCGCGGAAGCGCGCCGCGTGCTGCACGACGAGATGGCCTCGAACATGTTTCCGATCGCCAATGACGTGAAGATCCAAGTCGAGTTCAATCCGGCGCGCGTCTCAGAATATCGTCTCATCGGCTACGAGACGCGTATGTTGAACCGCGAGGATTTCAATAATGATCAGGTAGACGCCGGCGAGATCGGCGCGGGCCACGCCGTGACCGCGATCTATGAAATTACGCCTGTTGGCGGACCGACGCTCAACGATCCTCTTCGTTATCAGAGCGGCGGCGCTCGTCCTGCGCCAAATGCCGGAAGCGAACTCGCTTTCCTGCGCATCCGCTACAAACTGCCCGGGCAAAACACGAGCCGTCTGATCGAGCGTCCGATCACGAACGCAGATGTTTCCGCGACGCTCGCACAAGCGCCGGAATCGACACGCTTCGCAACGGCGGTCGCAGGCTACGGACAATTGCTGCGGGGCGATCCTTACCTTGCGCAGAGCTATGGCTGGCAAAACGTGATCGACCTCGCGCAAAACGCGCGCGGACGCGATCCATACGGTTGGCGCGCTGAGTTCGTGCAGCTTGCACGCGCGGCTTCAACGGCAGCGGATATGCAAAAGCAGCAACGCCCGCCGCAGCCCACGGCGCAACGATAGAGACCGTGCAACAATAGGCCAAAGAAAAGCCCCGCCTGGAGAGCCAGGCGGGGCTGAGTTTGCACACACAGGCTCCACCCAACCCAGGGGGAAACCATCGGGAGGAGTTTACGCCGCCCAGACCAGCCGCGGGCCTGTCGGCGCAGCTTCTTCCACAAGATCGGCATCCAGCAGCGGGCCGTTCATCAACGGGCGGAGGGCGGAAAACAGGTCATGCTCAACAAACTCGCGCGCGTCCCGCTCTTCCCGCTGGTGAATCAGCACATGGGTCGCGCCAAGCAGGCAAGCCTCTTCCCATTGCTCGTGACGCTCCATGCGGGCCGCCAGATTGCCGGTTCTCGAAAGGAACACGGGCACAAACCCACGCCCGCCAGGCGCGGGGCGCGCGAAGCAATAAACAGCTGGCTGAGCGGGAAAATGATCGTCAGGGCGATATGCGGTGAAACGGTGATACCGGCCGGAAGCGCCACGAAACTCCACAGAATTCATATCACAGCCTCACATTCGTTCGTTGTCTGTTCTTATGTAGACGAGTCGAATGTTCTTGTAAAGTTCCACACCGCGCACCATGAACGATGCGGCTTCGCAACATGTGTGGATAAGCGCGTCCCCTTTTCGCAGCACGCCGCGCCTGCAATATGTGACGCATGAGCGGTTCTAAACAGGCCAACGCGCATCGCCACGGCGCACATGCTGCCCACGCGCCGATGGATCGTGACTCCCAACTCGCTGCAGCTGAAAAGCTTTGCGAGGACGCAGGCGAAACATTCACCCCGCTCCGCCGCCGCGTTTTGGAATTGCTGATCGATCAAGGCGCGCCCTCGAAAGCGTACGACCTGCTCGCGCGCCTCGGCACGCAAAGCCATCCTGCAAAGCCGCCCACGGTCTACCGCGCGCTCGAATTCCTCACGCGGCTTGGCCTCGCACACAAAATCGAGAGCCTGAACGCGTTCGTGGCTTGCGAAGCGGGTGCGTGCGAGCGATCCACCATTTTTCTCATCTGTGAGACATGCGGCGCAGCGGAGGAATTCGATGCTGGACATGCGCTCGTCGATCTAGTGCAGGCCGCAGAACGAGACGGTTTCCAACTCCGCCGCACGATGATCGAGGCGACCGGGCTCTGCCAGCACTGCCGGGACGCAGCATGATACC
>JBEVOS010000181.1:0-8912 GCA_040507435.1 Caulobacterales bacterium
GCCACCGCTTTGATGTGATGCTGACTTTGATACTTCACGATCTGCATCAGCATGTGATCGCTGAGTACGGGCGAGCTGCGTAGGATAGGCGCTGCGACGTCCCGATTGTGATTGGCGAGGTCGCGCACCAAACCCGTGGGCGCATCTGCGGCGGTGGCAAAGCGATTGGATAGGTCGACCAGGACGCCATCGGGCATTTCCGCCGCTACCAATTGCAGAACATCACCGAACAGAGCGCTTTCTGTCGCCGATCGGGATGAACGCGTCTCGAAGAAGAGGTCCGTTACATCACGCAGCAATTCACGGCGCTGGTCGCCGTCATTGGCTTTCGCGAGATCGATCAGGCGGGCGAAACGCGATGCGGACATACGAAAGCGGCTCCAACAGCGTGGGGAACCTAAGCGGCTCTCGTAAACAATCTTGTAAGTTCGCTGATGGTTATTCGAATTTTACGACTTTGGCGCAGCGGACGTTGCGGGGGTGGCGGCTTGAGCGTCCGCTTCGGCGGAGGCGCCGCCCAACAATCCACTATCATCGCTCGCGCTGGACGGTGCAGGTGCGCGGTCGGGCGCAATCTCGGCGGCAGCCAGGGTTGTGGGCCGTAACTCTGGGCTTGGGATCTCATTCGCTGCCGGGACAATTGGTTGGGGCGTCGCAACGAGGCGTGCGAATTCAGGGGCGCGCGAAGACAGACCGGATGTGGCGCCGTTTTGCGCCATCGGCGCGGGCGCAACAGCTTTAAGTTCGCAGCCGCCGTCAGATTTAAATGTCCACGCCATGCAAAGCGCGTCTTCGCCGCATGTGCGCGCACACTCATCTGCGTTTGCGGCGAAGGTCGACGCGTAGACGCCGCCGGGCCGAGCAGTATGTGCTTCATGGGCGGAAGCGGCTGCGATAGACGCCGAAAACGCGGTGAGAGTGATCAGGATCGGACGCATGCCGCGCAACCTCTGCTGCGCCGGTTAACGAGCGTTTACGGCTCTGCGGAAAGCGCTTCGCGGCGCGCTTCGATATTGAGCCAATCTTCCTCGGCCTGGTCTTTCTCGGCGCGCGCTGCATCGAGACGTTTCACTGCCGTGTTAAAGCCAAGGGGATCCCGTGAGAAGAACGAGTTGTCGGCGAGCTTCTCTTCAAGCGTCGCAATTTCCGCTTCGAGCTTAGGCAAAAGCTTTTCGACTTCAGCGGCGCGGTGCTCGTCCTTGAACGAAAGTTTCTTTTGAACGCGCGGCGCACGCGTGTCCTGCGCGACGGCTTCTTTCGGCGCCGCGGTCCCGGCAGGGCGAAATCCGCCGTGTTCGCGTTCGAAGTCTCGCCAGCCGCCGGGCGTTTCAACCCATTTCCCAGCGCCCGTCGCGCCAAGGATTTGCGTCGTCACGCCATCGAGAAACGCGCGGTCGTGGCTGACGATGAGAACCGTGCCCTCATATTGCGCGAGCATGTCTTCAAGCGCATCGAGTGTGTCCATATCGAGATCGTTCGTCGGCTCATCCAGCACCAGAAGATCTGCTTTGCGCGTCAGCGACACCGCGAGCGCCAAACGATTGCGCTCGCCGCCGGAAAGCGAACCGATCGGCTGGCGCAATTGCGTCGGATCGAACAGAAATTCCTTTGCGTAGCCGGCGACATGGCGCGGACGCCCGCGCACCATGACTTGGTCGCCGCCTTGCGGCGCAAGCGCTTCCCAGATCGTGTCTCTAGGAGTGAGGATGGCGCGGTTCTGATCGACGTATGCGATCTCAACCGTTTTGCTGACGCGCACCGATCCGGAATCCGGATCGCGATGACCGAGCAGCATTTCAAGCAACGTGGTTTTACCAGCGCCGTTCGCGCCGACGACGCCGATACGATCGCCGCGCAGAACGCGCAGATTGAGTTCGCACACGATCGGTCGGTCGGCGTAGCTTTTCGTAAGGCCCTTCGCTTCGATCACGAGGCGGGATGCGACATCGCCCTTTTCCGCGCCGAGCCCGGCGCGTGGGCTATGCGCCATTCCAATGCGTTCGCGGCGTTCGGCGCGCATCGCTTCAAGCTTACGGCGCCGTCCTTCATTGCGGCTGCGACGGGCGGTGACGCCGCGGCGAAGCCAATGCTCCTCGGCGGCGAGGTGCGTCTCGAGTTTTGCGAGCGCGCGTTGTTCTTCCGCTTCGATACGCTCGGCCCAATCGTCGAACGCTGCAAAACCGCGTTCGCTTTTCAGCGCTTTGCGTTTTCGGATCCAGACAGTGGCGGTCGAGACGTCTTCGAGGAAACGTCGGTCGTGACTGATGACGAGCGCAGCGCCGCGAAACGCTGCGAGCTTTTCTTCAAGCGCTTCGATTGCCGGAATGTCGAGGTGATTGGTCGGCTCATCAAGAAGCAGGATATCTGGCGCCGCCGCGAACACGCGCGCAAGTGAAGCGCGGCGAACTTCGCCGCCAGATAAACCTTGCGGCGAACGATCGGGATCAAGATCGAAATCCATCAACGCAGCGTCCGCTTCATGCGGCGGCAAGGGCGCCATCGAGCCAGCACGTGTGACGCTCGGCGATTGCACATAGGTGCGCAACGTATCGAAACCGGAAAGATCTGGCTCCTGCATGGCGAAGGCGAGGGTTGCGCCGCTCGCGAAAACGATATCGCCGTCGTCGGGCTCGATGGCGCCCGCGATCATCCGCATCAAGGTGGATTTGCCGACGCCGTTATCGCCGACGAGACATGCGCGCTCGCCCTCGCTAAGCACAACATCGACGCCGTCGAAAAGCGGATTCGCGCCCATCATGAGGCGCGCGCTTTTCACCTGACAAAGAATACGCCCCGCAGCCATGGATCAGTTCTCGAAAATCTCGTCGGGAGATTTGAGATCGTCGATAATGGCTTCGCCGTCGCCAAACGCATCTGCGAGTGATCGAAAAAAGCCTGCCATTTCGACTTGGCGCGGCGAACGCTGAGGCTGTTCGATGCCAGGCAGAGGCTTCGCAGGTGTGCCGTTCGTTGCGGCGCGCATTGTATCGACCCAAATCTGCGTCGGGATCGATCCGCCAGTGATGCGGTTCATCGGCGTGCGGTCGTCATGGCCGACCCACACGCCCGCTGTGTAGTCTGCTGTGTATCCGACAAACCAGGCGTCACGATAATCTTGGCTCGTGCCAGTTTTGCCCGCGACGTCGCGATCCAAGCGCGCGCCAGTGCCCGTGCCGCGTAACACAACAGCGCCAAGCATGCTCGTCATCTGATGCGCGATAGTCGGGTCAAGCACCTGGCGTGAGCTTGAGGCAGGGCGCTTATAAAGCTCCTCGCCGCTCGCATTCCCGACGCGCTCGACGAGATAGGCGTCATTGCGGCGGCCCTCGTTCATGTAGACGCCGAACGCTTGCGTCATGTCCCACACATTGGTCTCAACAGAACCAAGCGCGATCGAGGGCGGAACGAACTCATTTCGCGGCGGCATATTGCGTATGCCGAGACGTGTTGCGAGGTCTGCAACTGTGCGCGGGCCGACTTCATTGCCAACCTCGGCGGCGACTGTGTTGATCGAAAGCGCGAAGGCGGTCCGCAACGTCACGGCGCCGCGATAACCATCCTCGTAATTGCGCGGACGCCAGCCGTCGATCACGACCGGCTCGTCATATCGAACCTCTTCGGGATCGATGCCGCGTTCAAGCGCAGCGGTGTAGACGAAAGTTTTGAAGGTAGACCCCGGCTGACGCTGCGCCTGTGTCGCACGATTATACTTGGAGGTCGTGTAGTTCGTGCCGCCGACGAGCGCACGCACGGCGCCGCCGCGATCCATCAGGACCACGGCCGCTTGCAGCGGGCGGCGCCCAAAAGCGCGATTGCCAAGCCGCCGCCGCACGGAATCAGCCGCCGCTTCCTGCATGCCGTCGTCGATTGTGAGCGTGATCACGAGATCGCCGGTTTGCTGTCCGGCATATTGGCGCGCCTCTTCGGCAGCCATATCGAACACATAGCCAAGCGTGGAATCTTCGCCCGCACGGCGGCGCACGCGAATCTGCTGCGCTACGGCCTGCGCGCGTTGCTCCGCGGTGATGTATCCCGCATCCTCCATGGCGGCGAGCACGACGTGCTGACGCGCCGTTGCGCGTTCGAGGCTTTCGGTCGGCGCCGAGCGCGATGGCGCTTTTGGCAAACCCGCAAGCATCGCCGCTTCCGCCAGCGTAATTTCCGTCGCGGGTTTTCCGAAGAAACGGCGTGACGCAGCGTCGATGCCGTAAGCGGCGTCCCCCAGATAAACGCGATTGAGATAGAGCTCGAGAATCTCGTCTTTCGTGAGCCGCCGTTCGATGCGGGCGGCGAGCACCATTTCGCGAAGCTTGCGATTGATGGTTTGTTCCTGCGTCAGAAACAGGTTCCGCGCGAGTTGCTGAGAAATCGTCGAGCCGCCCTGAACCGTGCGCCCCGCCGTGAGATTGATCCACGCCGCGCGGATAACCGCCATGCGATCCACGCCTGTGTGTTCGTAGAAGCGGCGATCTTCAATCGCGAGAAACGCGCGCGGCACGTAGGGCGGCAATTCCTGAAGCGACATGCGCCGGCCATAAAATGCCCCGCGTGTGCCGATCTGCGTGCCAGTGCGATCCTGAAATGTAATGCCAGGTTGCCGGTTCGTCGTCCAAAGCGTCTGCGCGTCCGGCACGCGCGGCAGGCCCCAATAAATCCAAAACCACACAACGACGACAGCAAGCAGCGCGAGCCCCGCGCCGACGCCCGCCGCCGAGGCGAGCGTGAATTGCGACCGCTGCTTCAGAAGAGTGGCGACATGATCCTGGACGGCGCGCGCGCGAAGCTTCGCCCAATCCAAGCTGTCTTTATCATCAGACACTCTAATACGTCTCCGGGAACGCTGCTTTCCCTCGCTCCGAGGGCGTCCCATAACGCCATGGCCAAAATCTGACCATGGCCAAAAACCTGACCATGACCGTCAGAAATAGGGGGAAAGCGCATCGGTCAACTCCCGCCCCTGTCCCTTAGTTTCCAAGGCCGTAAGGGCAAAATCGTGGAAATAACCCGACCGGGCGCCGGAGCGGTTAGTATGCGTCATGGCCGGAAAAGAGGCGGCGGCGGGCTCCACCAGAATACGGCGTGTCCGCGCTGGCGCAGCGGAAAAACAAATCGCTGACGCGAAAACGCGCGACGCTTTTTGGAGCCGCGAGCGCATGATTGCGGCGATCGAAGATTTCAGGCTGTGGGCGCATCCGGCGCAATTGGAGCCGCGCGGCGAGGACTGGCGCATTTGGCTTCTGTTGGGCGGACGAGGCTCGGGCAAGACCCGCGCTGGCGCGGAATGGGTGAAGGAAAATGTGCGTGCGAAACGTTTTGGACGGATCGCACTGATCGCACCGACGATGCATGACGTGCGCGAGGTGATCGCTGAAGGCCCGTCAGGGCTTTGCAATGGCGGGTATGCCGCAAGTTTTGAAGCAACGCGCCGCAGGCTCGTCTGGCCGAACGGCGCGGTGGGATATTGCTATTCGGCGGAAGATCCTGAGAGCCTGCGCGGGCCGCAATTCGATGCTGCCTGGGGCGATGAATTCGCTTACTGGTCTGAACCGGAGGCGATGCGGCGCACGCTCGATCATGCGGTGCGCCTTGGGAAGCGTCCGTTGCAATTGCTGACGACGACTCCGCGGCCGACGAAGGCGCTGCGGAGTTTGGTCGCGGATAAATCTGTCGTCGTTCGCACAGCAGCGACTTGGACGAACGCGTCAAACCTTGCGCCTGGTTTTGTGAGCGCGCTGCGCGAGAATTGGACGGATGCGCCGCATGATCGCCAGGAATTGCTAGGCGAGCTTATCGAAACATCAGAAGGCGCGCTCTGGTCGCGTGCGGATATCGAGGCGACACGCATCGAAGCGCATCCGCCGCCTTATCGCGTCATTGTGGCGGTTGATCCGCCTGTGAGCGTTGGTCCGCGCTCGGATGCATGCGGCATTATCGCGGCGGGAATTTTCGGCGAAGGCGCGGGCAGGCGCGTTGTGGTGATGGGGGATCGAAGTGCGCAGGGACTTTCGCCGGAAGCCTGGGCGCGGCGTGCAGCCGAGTTTGCGCGTGATGTCGGCGCCGAGACGATCGTTGCGGAGGCGAATAATGGCGGTGAGCTTGTGCGGACGATGCTCCGTATGGCCGCGCCAGACATATTCGTGCGTCTCGTTCATGCGCGTCTCGATAAACGTGCGCGGGCGGCGCCGGTCGCCGCACTCTACGCGCAGCGCAAAGTGTTTCATGCGGCGGAGTTCGCCGCGCTAGAAGATGAGATGTGTTTCTTCGGCAGTTCCGATTTTCGCGGATCGCCGGATCGGCTCGACGCACTCGTCTGGGCGGTGAGCGTGCTGATGCAAGGGCCCGATGGGCCGCAGCTCAGAATGATGTGAGGTTCATGTGTTGGATTGGTTGAAGCGTCTGCGCGGTTCCCGCGCGGAGCGCAAACTCATGGCGTGGCACGCCCTTGGCCGGCCTGCTTGGCCATCGCGCGATCCTACAATGTTCGCGCGCGAAGGCTATGCGAAGAACGCAATCGCCTATCGTTGTGTGCGCTTGATCGCCGAGGCGGCGGCAAGTGCGCCATTGCGTGTCGGGCCAAGCGATCATCCGCTTGCAGCCCTGCTTGCGCGGCCCAACCCGGAGCAAACTGGTATCGAATTGCTCGAAACTTTTTTCGGACATTTGCAGGTTAGCGGGAATGCATATCTGGAAGCAGCGTCATTTGAAGATGCGCCGCCGCGCGAGTTATATGCGCTGCGTCCGGATCGCACACAGGTTCTGCCAGGTCCTGATGGGTGGCCGATTGGATGGGAGCATCGTGTAGGACCGGATGTCCGGCGGTTTGAACGCGATCCGGTCAGCAACGAAGCGCCGATCCTCCATCTGAAACTCTTTCACCCAAGCGATGACTGGTACGGCCAATCGCCAATGGAGGCCGCGGCCTACGCCGTTGATCGTTGGGATCGCGGTAACGTCATTCGCGTGAAGCTATATGCGGGCGCGCTTGAAAGCGTGAGCGAAGACGACGTGCTGGCAGGCGCGAATGTTTTCGCGATCGAGGGCGAAAGCGGCGAGTGGGAAATTCTCGCTGTACGCACATGCGTGCTTGTGGGCGAGGACGAATACGAACTATCGGGCTTGCTTCGTGGGCTCGCCGATACAGGCCACGCGATGGGCGCTCCAATGCCTGCCGGGCGCAAGATCGTAAAACTGGATGCGCGCTTAGCGCGCCTTCCCATGTCTTCGCATGAATGGGACGCGCCTTTGGGCTTTTTTGCCCCGCCCGCGTCTACGCCCGCGACCGATGTGTTTGCGAACATTGAGACATTGGCACTCCATCATGTCGCAATGCGCCCGTTCAGCCCCGCACATCTTGCTGCGCGCCGAACCGGCACGGACGACGTAACTTTGTCTTGGGTGCGCCAAGCCCGATCAGGAGGGCTTGCCTGGGGGCCTGGCGAGCCGCCAATCGGGGAGCCTTCGGAGCGCTATCTCATTGAAATCCTCGACCCCGGCGGCGCCGTGGTGCGGTCGGTTGAGGCGGTCACGGAGGGGTGGCTTTATTCCGAAGCCGATCAGATCGTCGATTTCGGGGCGCCGCCAGCCATATTGAGGTTCAGAGCAGCGCAAATAGGCGCCAATGGGCTGCCGGGCTTGAAGACTGAATCAACGATAACGTTATAGTCTGTAGCCGCCGGGAATCGCCCGGCGGCGTGAGGCTGCGTTTTTGAGCTGGGATCCATACGCCGAACTTGGGGTTTCGCGCGCCGCAAGCGCCGACGAAATCCGAAAAGCTTACCGCACGCTCGCCAAGGAGCTGCACCCCGACGTGCGCCCAAACGACAAGCGCGCCGAAGAGCGGTTCAAGAAGGCGACGGCGGCGTTCAATCTTCTCTCTGACCCAGCGCAAAAGACGCGGTTTGACCGAGGTGAGATAGACGCGGACGGCAATGAGCGGATGGGGTTTGGCTCGCGGACCTATCAGCGGTCCCATTCCCATGCGGGCGCTAATGGCGGAGGCGGGGCAGCCGGCCAGCAAGACGCTCCGTTTGATCTCGGCGATATTTTTTCGGATTTGTTCGGCTCGAGCGCAGGCGGCGGCCCGCGCGGGTTCGGGCGTATGCGGGGGCGAGACATTCGTTTCACCCTCGATATCGACTTCATCGAAGCTGCGAACGGCGGAAAACGGCGGGTTCAACTCGCCGAAGGCCGCACGCTCGATATCGCAATTCCGGCGGGCGTCGAAAGCGGGCAGGTTCTCCGGCTGAAAAGCCAGGGCGGCCCGGGCGTTCAAGGCGGCCCCCCGGGGGACGCGCTCGTCGAGCTTCGCGTTAAACCGCACTCGAATTTTCGTCGCGAAGGTCAGGACATCCACCTCGACCTGCCGATTTCACTTACGGAAGCGGTGGAGGGCGCGAAAATCCAAGTGCCGACACCGACCGGGCCAGTGCAGCTAACCGTGCCCCCAGGTTCGAACACTGGCTCTGTGTTACGCCTGAAAGGCAAAGGCGTCGGCGGAGCCGGCGATCAATTCGTCAAACTCATCGTGCATCTGCCCGAAGCAGACGACGACCTGCGCAAATTCCTGAAAAAATGGAACAAAAGGGACTGGAAACCCGCGCGGCCGTAGCGCTTTCGCCATAAAGTGGCGCCTTGGCTGCATTGCCTGTTCTCTATTCAGGCGTCATTCAGAGCCTGGCCCCTAGTTTGATCTGCATGAAGGTACATGCTCACCTTTTGGCGATCCTCATCGGATCAGGCCTGCTTTTCACGCCCGCGTCCGGCGCGCGCGAAGGCGTGCGGACCATCCAGCCCGCCTGGACGATGCCGTATCAGGGCCAGTCAATCGAGGTTCAGGCATCCGTTCTGCCCATCCGACAGCTCATTGCGATCGTGCAATCGCAACGGGGCGGAAGTTTTGTCGATGTTGTTGG
>JBEVOS010000242.1:0-3406 GCA_040507435.1 Caulobacterales bacterium
TATGTCATGCGGCAAGCAAGATCTCGCCAAACGGAACCTTAGCGGCGCGCCTGGCTATCGTGGCGCGCTCGCCATAAGCAACCCACAAAACCGGCATTGAAGGCTCGGGCCCAAAATGCGAGCTATCCAAATCAGTCAGATAGATCACGGCCGCCGCGTCAGGTGCGTTTTCTTCCACCCACGCAAAACCCGTATCAAAGCGAGTTCCACCGTTCCCGCGTGTCGTTACGGTGATTTCATCGCCGCGCTCGAATTCATAGACCTTGTGCACTTCAGTGTTGCACAGAACCACCGTCAGGCGGTCCGCCGCGCCCTCTTCCATGGCGGCCGCCGCTTCAGCGATCGACGCGTGAAAAACTGGCAAGTCGATTGAACTGGAATCGTCAACGATCATGACCAGATGCGCGATGGAGTCGGAAACGCGGCCGGGCAGGATCAGGCCGGAACCTATGAAACGCTTGTTAGGCGTCATCCAGTCGGCGCGCTTTTCGCTGCTATCGTCGATGAAACGGCGGGTTTCCTCTTTCCAGTTGAATTCCGGCGCGGCCGTCGCGACGTCGATTTCCTGAAGGCAACCGGGCAGGTTGCCAGCATGGAAGGCGCGAGAAACAGAAAGGGCCTGACGAACGTTTGTCCGCCAATCCATTTCACTGGCAGTGTTTGCGGCCGCATCATGAGCGGGCGCGGCGTCGCGGACTTCACCGCAAGGGAATTCCGGCTTTCCATTGCCGGAACCGTTG
Source organism: Caulobacterales bacterium (assembly GCA_040507435.1). Classification (GTDB taxonomy): domain Bacteria; phylum Pseudomonadota; class Alphaproteobacteria; order Caulobacterales; family Aquidulcibacteraceae; genus JBEVOS01. Next base: position 741 of record JBEVOS010000242.1, read on the forward strand.
CCGTTAGCTGGATCATTGCCGGGCTTGCCAGCGTCGCCGGGCGCGTTGCCGCCCTTGCCGCTGTCAGGCTTGCCCGGCGCGCTCTTGTCGCCTTGTGCGGCCTTGTCGCCCTGTTTCTGGCCTTGCGGCTTGTCGCCCTGTTTCTTCTGTTCCTCGCGCTTTTCGGCTTCAAGGCGGTTAAATACTTCCTCTTCCGACAAGTCGGCGAAATCGGCGCGATTCAGACCGCCTTTAGGAAGTCGGAAACCGGCTTTAAGCAGGCCCGGATTGATAACGAAATCACAAGCCCGGTTCCATTGCTTCAGTTCCCGGCCGTTGCGGCGGACATGGTGCAACCGCGCGCAATGGTCAACCTCATGCGCGATTAGGCCGCGCCGCTCGCTTGGTTCAAGGCTTTCCACGTAAGGCGGATTGAAGCCAAGGCGGCGGCCGTCAACCCATGCCGTTTCGCATGTCGGATCCTCTACAAGCTCCAGCATGAGGGCAAGAGACGCGTAAAACGGTTCCTGAAGCATCAAGCCCGCGCGGGCCTGTTCCATGAGTTCAAGCGCGCCCATTATGCGAACACTCCAGCGTTAGCACCGCACCACGAAACCCATGCGCCTGTTTCAGCAAGTGTCTTGTCCCGGTTCTGCGCATCGACGGCCGCGAGAACTTCATAAGATTTCGGAAGGCGCTGCGCATAGGTCAAGATTGCGCCGTAGTTGACGGGCGTTGCCTTGCGAGCGATAGCGGCGGAAACCGCAAACAACGCGCCCGGGCCCGTCGGAACCTTTGCGCCGTTCGGATCGGCCAGAATCTGGGCAATCGATGGCAGTTCCGTAAAGGTACGGAAGAAACCGGCAAACTCCGTTGCAAAGCCCTTGCCCACGTTGCCCGCGATCAGGTCCGTGCGGTCTTCGTCTGGAGCGTCTGCATAGGGCGCGGCCTCGGTGATAGAGCGCGGCGTTGGGAATTCCAGCGTGTCAGCTGGCAACGCAATTTCAAGGCCCTCTTTAGGGTCCGAAATCGTCGCGCCCGGCATGACGTGCAAGAGTTGCGGACGGAACCGGATAAAGGCAATCATTGCCGGATGCACGGCCGCCGAAATTGCCCAATTGCACCACGTTTCGACGTCAGCGACGCAATGGATATGCGCAAAGCGGTTGCCAAGGGCGGACGGCATTTTATTGGCGCTTGCGCGGTCTTTCTGGCGGTTTCCGGCCGCGACAATGCGCCAGCCTTGCGGCAAGCGATAATCACCGACACGACGGTTTAGAATAAGCTGGTAACAAGCCGCTTGCGTCGACGCGGGCGCGGCGTTGATTTCATCGAGAAACAGAATTCCCTCTTTCCCGTCGCGGTCCGCGTTCGGGAGAATGTCAGGATTCGCCCAGACGGCTTTTCCGTCATGAATGAACGGAAGGCCGCGCAAGTCGACGGACTCCAGAGTCGTCAAACGCTGATCAATAAACCCATATGCCTTTTCATCGTTGCCGCGCGCCTGACGTTCGGCGGCGGCCAGCTGGGCGACGATATCGGACTTGCCAACGCCGGGCGGTCCCCAAAGCATGGCGGGAGTGTTGCCGTAAACGTAGTGCTTCAACAGGCGGGCGGCCTTTGCGATTGTGTGGCCCTTGTCGGCGGCGGCGGAAACGGTTGCGATAGTCATCTTGTCACCTATGAGATTTGAACGGTTTTGAACTGGAGCTGATCAGGCGAGAAAGTCGGAAACGTCCGCAAGGATCGCGGCGGCGGCCTTGGCAGTTTCCTGCCGGGCTTCAAGATCCTCGCGCAGGTCTTTCGCGTCATGGCGCGTTAATTCGGCTTCCATGCGCTTGGCAATGTCGTTTAGACGGGCGTCGCCGGTAACGTTCAAGGCGGGCAGGATCGCGGCAAGGTCGCGGACGTTTTCGACAAGCGAGTCCCGGAAGGTGCCTTCCGCGCGCTCGCCTTTTGCGCCGGGCTTGTATGACGTCAGGCGTTCCACCATGCGGCCGCAAACGTCTTGAACGCGGCGGAACAGGTCATTCATTGCGCCTTGCAACTGTTCGTTCGCGCGGGCCTCAATTTCGGCGCGGATAAGGTCCGCTTGCGTGTCGCCAATGCTAACGCGGAAGTCTTCAGCGGCCGGAACCGGATCGATTGCAACGGAGAACGAAAAGCGGCGGTGGATATCGGAAGCCGTGGGATAATCGGCCTCGCGAAACATCTGTCCGAGCTGCTTCCGGGCGGCCTCTTTATGCGTCTCATATTCAGCGACGAATTCGGAAACGGCCGCGTCAAACTGTTCGCGGAAGGTGCGGATGCGCGCCATGTACGCGACATAAGCGGCGGCGGGCAAGAGGCGCGCGCCGTTGTCAGCCCATGGCATTGAATATTCGTAATGGAAATTACGCGCCGCGCCCGTGATCTTTTCGATTGGTGCAAGTGCATCCTTTGGAACTAGCAGCTTATTGACGCGGCTTGCATCAACGGCGGCCTCTTTCGACTTGTTGATTTCTTCCGTTGCCGCGCGGTCATGCTTGCGGGCGGTCCAACTTGAAATTGAAAGAGTTGCAAGCATTGCTTTTGTGGAAAGAATAGACATTCGATTAGCTCCAGTTGTGCGCACCATTGCGCCCGGCGAGTCGCCGTTACCTCTTATGGCATTTTCCTATTAGTCGCGCAATACGAAATGAATAAAA